>JANMRJ010000981.1:0-10564 GCA_031370985.1 Acidimicrobiales bacterium | reverse complement strand
TCGGGCGCGATCGGCGCCATCAAGCCACTCGGCCGAAACCACCTCCGGGCTCCAGTCGCTCGTGCGGGTGACGTCGGAAGCCATGGCCCACACCCGAACGCACGGGGCCAGGATCTGGATGGACTCGGAACGCATGGTCCTCCTTTCAGCTGTTGGTGACGAGAGGGCTCAGCGCGCGCTGGTCGTCCTGGTCATTGGGTGTCCTCGCGGGGCGAGGTCGCGGTCGCGGGCTACGTGTGCGGCGACACGAGCTCAACCGTTGGGAAGTAGGTGCGGTACCGCATCACGTCGCGTGTGAGCAGGCGCAGACGAGCGACGGCGGCGTGGGCACCAATGAAGAAGTCCGGGAGCGTAGACATCTTCGTCCCCCTACTCCGGCGATAGTCGAGGAAGGCCTTCCCAGCCAGGAACGCCGATTCCCACGGCACGGCGAGCCGCCCGTAGTCCGACGGCGGGAGCGCCTCCTCGAGGTCCTCGATGCGGCTGAAGCGCACCGAGACCTCGGCGTAGATGACCGGGTTGATGAACAGCGGTCCGTCATCGGCGGCACGGGCCAGCGCGTTGGACGACCACTCGAGCCAGCGCTCGTCCTCGGTGATCACGTCGAGCAGCACGTTGCTGTCCACAAGCGTCCCGAGTGCCATGCTTAGCCCCGGCGGGTGAGCGCCATGATCTCGTCGGTGCTGAGCCGGATGTCGCCCTTCCCGCGCAGGCGGTCGACGAGCTGCCGTCCCCGGGCGGAACCGCCGTCGACCTTGCGGATGACGATCGTGTCATCGGCTCGCTCGAAGGTGACCTCGGCGCCGGCGCCGATCCCTAGCGCGTCCCGGAGCGGCTTGGGGATCGTGACCTGGCCCTTCTCAGTAACCCGCATGTATGAATCCTACCAGTAAGACTCCTACCAATAAGACTCCTACTCGCGGCCCCAATCGTCGGTGACTACGAGGGATGGCGTCCTGGTTGACTCTTCCGGAGTTTCCGTACACCCGGTGAGCATCACGGTCGCGTCGCTCTCACCGAAATGCAGGTACACCTGGGACTGCTCAAGTATCCCGGCGGTGAGTCGTTCAGGGGAATGCCGCTCCAGATCCGCCCAAAACTCGGCGAGCACCGCAGTCGAGACGTACATCTGCAGGAGGCGATGCTTCGCGACATCGGTCCAACGGCGCCATCCGAGGCGGCGCTCAACGCCGGCGAGCGACGCCTCGACGGATGCGAGTTCTCGCTCCAGCCGGCCGGACATCATTGCCCCCGGAACGCCGATCGGAACGATCCGTACCTGATATCGCCCGTTGTCATCGGCGACGTAGAGCCGGATCTTCAACAGCTCGGCCAATTCCCGACACGACCGGCGAGACGGGACCGCATGGCGGCGGCGGTTGCGCGGCGAGGCACCAGGGAGTAGGCTTGACGCCCCGTTCCTGCAAAGGCCTCAAGGGGAGACACGTCCGCCACATACCAGCGGTCGCCGCAGTCGTGGAGCAGTCAGTGGGCGGTCGTGAATGGACAGTCCCGAGGTTCCGCGAGTCCGGCGACGGGGCCTGACGGTTCGGATGGGGAGTCCGCCCGGTCGCTGCGAGGCGTGGCTTTGGCGTCACTCGCGGTGCCTGGAGGGGCTCTCCTCGGCGAAGAATTCTGAGGTTTCTTTGTGGCGTTTCGGCCGGAGACACACCAGTTGGGAGGTAGAGGGGTCGTCGCGGCTCCTCGGGGAGGATCACCGACGATGAACGGTAAGAGGACAGGTTCGGGCACGCAGACGGAGGTGGTCGACATCGAGTGGGTGGCCACGCGGTTGGGCGTCACGGTGCGCCACGTCCGCCGGCTGGTCGCGGAGAGGCGCATTCCCTTCATCAAGTGGGGTCACCTCCTGCGCTTCGATCCCTCCGAGATCGAAGCCTGGATCAACGGGTCACGGCGGCCGCCGGCGTGTTGACGGAGTGCGCCGATCAACTCGACCGTGCGGGCGTACGCTTGCCTTCGTGGGCACGTGTCGCGGTGGCAACCAAGTCGGCGGCTGCGATGAGCGCTGACCGCCATCCGGCCCAGGGCAGTGCGGATCTACCTGGTCCTACCCGGAGTGCTGTTGACGATCTGATCCATAGTTCCGGCGCCCGCCCGGTCGTATCGATCGAGGATCTCGACCGCTTCCAGGCTGCGCTGTGGGACTCCGAGGAGGAACTGGAGGCGTTCCTTTCCAACGTTCGGGCCAGTCGCATCGCTGACGCCTGACCCCTTGGCGGTCGTCCTTCTCGACACAGACGCTGCTTCCCGTCTCCAGAAGGGGCAGCTCACCCGGGCCGTGGCGCAGTCACTGGTGGGCGCCACTGTCGCGCTGAGCTTCGTGACGGTCGGAGAGTTGCTGAAGTGGGCTGAGGTCCGGTCGTGGGGAGCTCAGCGACGGGCAGAGCTCGATCGCTGGCTCGATCCCATTCCAGTCGTGCCTGTGGACCGGGGGGTGTGCTCGCAGTGGGGGCGGCTGTCCGCCGCGGCCGAGCGACGCGGCCGGCCCCGCCCGGTCAACGACATGTGGGTGGCGGCCTGCTGTCTCGCTGCCGATGTCCCGCTCGTCACCTACAACCGCGCCGACTTCGAGGACTTCCGGCAGTACCACGGGCTCCGGATGCTGCCCGCCGACCAGTCATCGTGACGGGACATTCGTTTGACCCGGGTAGGTCGACTCCCATTCGCCCAGTTCCTGGCCGATCAGTACCGGCCGACGATGGTCAGTCTGGCGGCCAGCACCCGGGGCCGCGACGAGTCGTACCTTCGCACTCACATCCTTCCGACGTTCGGCGCGCGCCCGCTTGCCAGCATCGACTACGCGGCGTGCCAGAGCTGGGTGAACGAGCTGTCGACGCGCAAGGCGCCGGCCACCGTCGTGAAGGCGGCGCAGATCATGGGCAAGGTGATGAAGACCGCCGTGCGGGCCAGGATGATCCCCCACAACCCGATGGCCGAGGTATCGCTGCCGACCATCACCGAATCCGAGGACGTCTACCTCACGCCGGCCCAAGTGGAAGCCCTGGCCGACGCGATGGGGGCGGTGGCACCGCGCCACCGGGCGCTCGTGTGGCTCGGCTGCTACGCCGGGCCTCGTATCGGCGAGCTGTTGGCGCTGCGGTGGACGGACCTCGACTTCCTCCGTCGCACCGTCACCGTCAGCCGGAAGGTCATCGCCATCACCGGCGCCGGCCTGGCGGAGGGGGCGACCAAGACGAAGGCCGGCCGGCGCACTGTGACCCTCCCCCGCCGGGTCGTGGCCGAGGTCGAGCAGCATCGCAGCGCGTTTCCCTCGCCAGCCCTGGTGTTCACGTCAGCGGAAGGCAACCAGGTCCGGTCCGGCAACCTCCGGCGCCGGCACTGGGCTCCAGCGGTCGCCCTGGCCGGCCTCGACGGCTGCACCTTTCACGACATGAGGCACACCGCCGTGAGCCTCTGGGTTGCGGCCGGCGCCTCGGACCTGGAGGTGGCGAAGTGGGCCGGACACAGCTCGGCGGCCTTCACCAAGAGCCGCTACGCCCACCTTTTCCCTGAGCACGGCGAGGCGCTGGCCGACCGGCTGGAGGCCTTCATCGCCGCTTCCACCCCACGCCGGCGGCGTCCGTGGTGCACATCCACAGATCCTGATGTGCACCAGATGTGCACCAGCCGGTTCCGAGGAGGTGGGCTTGACAAGCCTGCACCCCCTCTGACCTGCACTTTCTTGGAGCGGACGACGGGATTCGAACCCGCGACCCCAACCTTGGCAAGGTTGTGCTCTACCACTGAGCCACGTCCGCGTTGCAGCCTTACGTTAGCAAGCCTTCAGGCCCCGGTCGCATTCCTTGGGGCAGTTCAGCGGCCGGAGTGCCCGAAGCCGCCGGCCCCCCGCTCCGACGCCGGCAGCTCGTCCACCACAACAAGCGACACCTGCTCGACGGCCACGATGACCAACTGCGCGATCCGATCGCCCCGGTGCGCGGTGTAGTCGGCGGTCGGGTCAGTGTTGATGAGGGCGACGTTCAGCTCGCCGCGGTAGCCGGCGTCAACCAGCCCCGGAGCATTCACGACCGTCACGCCGTGGCGTAGCGCTAGCCCGCTGCGGGGCATGACGAGGCCGGCGTAGCCCTCGGGTATGGCAACGGCGAGGCCGGTGGCGAAGAGAGCCCTTCCGCCGCCGGCGGCCAACACCAGGCCTTCCCGCGCCAGCAGATCAAGGCCGGCATCACCCGCCTTTGCATACGCCGGCAGCGGCAGCTCCGGGTCGAGGTGGACGATGGGCAGGTCGATCATCAGCCCGCCAGCCTACGATCGCCGGCATGCTCGCCTGGATCGACCTGGAGATGACCGGCCTCGACGCTGACCGGGATGTCATCCTCGAGATCGCCGTGCTCGTGACCGACGACGACCTCACGATCGTGGCCGAGGGGCCCGACCTGGTGGTCCATGCGCCGGCGGAGGCGCTCGAGGCCATGGACGCCGTCGTGGTGAAGATGCACGCCGACAGCGGGCTGGCCAAGGCCGTCGGCGAGACGAACCTCTCGGTGGAGCAGGCCGGCGTCGCCGTGCTCGAGTTCCTGCGCCAGCACATCCCCGCCGCCGGCACCGTCCCGCTGTGCGGCAACTCCATCGCCACCGACCGCCGCTTCCTGGTCAAGTACCTGCCCGAGGTCGACGCCTGGTTCCACTACCGGTCGATCGACGTGTCGACGGTGAAGGAGCTGTGCCGGCGCTGGTACCCGTCGACCTACAAGGGAGCGCCGACCAAGGCCGGCGGGCACCGGGCCCTCGACGACATCCGCGAGAGTGTCGCCGAATTGGCCTACTACCGCTCGGCGATCTTCACGCCGCCGCCGGCCGAGTGAGCGCCACCTGGGCGTACCTTGACCATCCCGGGCCGATCCCCTTCGCCCACCGGGGCGGCGCGTCCGAGCACCCCGAGAACACCATGCCGGCGTTCGAGCACGCCGTGGGCCTCGGCTACCGCTATCTCGAGACCGACGCCCACGCCACCGCCGACGGCGTGCTCGTCGCCTTCCACGACAACGCCCTCGATCGGGTCACCGACCGGTCCGGCGTGATCGCGCAGCTGCCATGGGACTCCGTCCGCCAAGCCCGGTTGCCGGGCGACATCGGGATCCCGCTGATGGAGGAGCTCCTCACCGCGTGGCCTGATGTCCGGGTCAACATCGACCTCAAGCACGAGGCCTCGGTCGCCCTGCTGGCCGACGTGATCGAGCGTACCGCCACGCATGACCGCGTGGGCGTGGCCTCGTTCTCGGGCAGGCGGCTCGAACGGTTCCGCCGGCTCACCGCCGGCCGGGTCTGCACGGCAATCGCTCCGCTGGACATCGCCCGCCTGCGCGGCGCCAGCTTCGGCCTGCCCGCCGGCCGCTTCGCCGGCGGGTGCGCCCAGGTGCCGGTCCGCCAGGGTCCGCTCCTGATCGTCGACCTGCGCTTCGTCACCGGCGCCCACCGGGTCGGGATGCCCGTCCACGTGTGGACGATCGACGACCCGGTCGAGATGGACCGCCTGCTCGACCTCGGCGTCGATGGGATCATGACCGACCGACCTAGCGTGTTGAAGGAGGTTCTCGTCCGGCGGGGCCAGTGGGGCTGACCAATCACCAGGGCAGGGTCGTCACACAGGGGGGCTGGGTACTGTCGGTCACGTGGAACTGACGGCGGCCCAACGCAGGATCGCGGAACACGCCGGCGGCCCGTTGCGGACTCCGGCGGGCCGGGTCGGGCGCCGGCGGGTCTGCTCGGCCGCACACTGGTAACCCGGCGCCCAGGAGCCCGAGGGCCCGTCGGATTTCTACGACTTCGTCGCCGGCCAGACCGACCTGGTCACCGAGCGGTTCCGGGGCAGCCAAGGAGCGCCCGCGGGCCGCGGGCCGCCAGTACCCTGACGAGGTGGCCCCCCGCCCCGCCACCGCCCCGACCCAGCTCCGGTTCGACGTGACCGGGGCCGGCGTGTCGGAGCGGGTGGCGCCGACAGCCCTCTCGGTGACCGGGCTGGTCACCTACGCCCGCTGCCCCAAGCAGTTCTACTGGACGGTCGTGCATCCCCTCCCCCGGCGCTCCTCGGCCGCCGCCCGCCTCGGCACCGAGATCCACCGCTGGATCGAGCAACGGGCCGGCCGGCAACTGGCCCTGATCGAGCCGGAGCCCGAGGCCGACGATCTCGACCCCGACATCATGCCGGGCGGGATCGGCATCGCCGCCGGCCTCCGGGCGTCGTTCCTGGCCAGCCCTTGGGCCGGCCTCGACCCGGTACGAGTCGAGGCGCCCTTCGTACTCGTGGCCGGCGGGCACCTCGTGCGGGGACGCATCGACGCCGTCTATGAGCGCGACGGCCGGTTGGAGCTGGTCGACTTCAAGACCGGGCGACCGGCGGCCGAGGGCGACCGGGCCGCCGGCACCCAGCTCGACCTCTACGGCATGGCCGCGATCGACGGCTGGGGCGCCGACCCGCAACGTCTGCGGACCACCTACTGCTACCTCCGTGCCGACGGCCCGCCGGTCATCGTCTCCGCCAACTGGGACGCCGCCACCGTGTCGGCTGTCCGGTCGCGGCTGGCGGCCGCGCTCGACGCCATCACCGAGGCCCGCTTCGGCCCCGCCCCCGGCCCGTGGTGCCAGGGCTGCGACTTCCTCGCCTTCTGCCCCGCCGGCCAGACCGCAACCTGATCGAGGACGATGCTGCTCGGGGTCAGCGCGGGTTGGCGTCGTAGACTTCGTCCGCCGGCAGGGCCATGAGCCGCTCCGCCATCTCCTCCTTGAGCTGCTGGGCGCGAACGGCCTGGGCCGGCGTCGGGTTCTCCCGGCAGGCGACTTCGACGAACTCCTCCGGTACGAGGCCGGCCCGCGCCACCAGCTCGACCACTGCTCCCCGGTAGCCGAGACGGAAGAAGAAGTGGCCGCCCGGTGCCTCCGGAGCATCCGCGCTGGCCGGTTCGGTCGCCAGCCGGTAGCGGTCGCCGGTGACCGCCCGGGTGACCATCTCGAACGCGTCGCGTGCGCCGCCGCCGGGGAACCCGCTCTCGACGGTGATGTCAGCGCGGTCGGGCGGTCCGCCGGGCGACAGCAGAGGGAACGCCCGCTCCATTGCCTTGAAGGCGTGGGCGACGCCGGCGACCGAGCTCCTGCCGTGGTACTTCAAGAGGTCCTCGAAGGAGATGGAAATCGACTCGCCCTGATCGAGCACCACGAGTGTCGTCATGGGCGAATACTGCCCGAAGCGGGGGCGGTAGCGTCCACCACGTGAGCGACGAGGGACTCGACGGCGGCGTCTATGCGCCACGCACCCTTCGCCATCGGCGAAGCGGAACGAGACGCATGGCTGCGCCACATGCTCGGATCCCTCGACGCGGTGACCGCCTCCCGCGCCACGCCTGCGGAGGCGGTGGCCCGCATGCGGGCCTACCTCACCGACGTGGCCGACTTCCTGGTCAACACCCGCTGATCGCCGGCGAGGCGACCGAGGGGCGGCAACGATCGAGATCTTCGTATCGAGCGGTTCGACGGCTACGGCTCGCGCAGCGCAGTCGGCATCGAAAGACTGGCCGGCGCACAGCTTTCAACTGCATGAGGCGACCCCCGCAAGGGCCGACCAACGCCAGCGCCGAGCGACCGACTTGGCCCGGGCACAGGCAAGTTCGCGCTCGACATCTGCCTGAGCCGTCGCCGCGAAATGCCGGTGCGCGACACCTGGCGTCGAGATCTCGCGCTGCTCTATCCATCGGTCGTGACCCGTCAGCTGGCGGCGAAGGTTCCAGCTACTGCCGCAGGACCAATCTTGCCCAGCACGCCTGAACGGTAGACCGATCCGACGCCGTCGGTAGAGTGCGAGGTCGTGACCAGTACCGGAACTGAGACAGCCACCTCGTCGCCGGCGCGGAGCGACTTCATCCGCGAGATCATCGAGGACGACCTCCGCACCGGGAGGCACGACGGACGAGTCCAGACCCGCTTCCCGCCGGAACCCAACGGCTACCTCCATATCGGCCACGCCAAATCGATCTGCCTGAACTTCGGCATCGGCGCCCAGTACGGCGTGCTCACCAACCTGCGCTTCGACGACACCAACCCCGACAAGGAGGATGTCGAGTACGTCGAGTCCATCCAGTACGACGTCCGGTGGCTAGGGTTCGACTTTGGTGACCACGTGCTCTACGCCTCGGACTACTTCGGCGAGATGTACGAGCTGGCCGAGGACCTCGTGCGGGCCGGCGACGCCTACGTCGACCACCTCAGCGAGGACGAGATCCGCGCTTACCGCGGCAGCCTGAGCAAGGCGGGCCGGCCCTCGCCGTACCGGGACCGCGACGTGGAGGAGAACCTGGCCCTGCTGCGCGAGATGCGCGCCGGCGCCCTGGCCGACGGCACCTGCGTGCTGCGGGCGCGCATCGACCTCAGCGCGTCGAACATGAAGATGCGCGACCCGCTCCTCTACCGGATCCGCCACGCCCACCACGACCGCACTGGCGACGCCTGGCCGATCTATCCCATGTACGACTACGCGCATCCGCTCTCCGATGCCATTGAGGGCATTACCCACTCGATCTGCACACTGGAGTTCGAGAACAACCGGCCGCACTATGACTGGTTCATTGAGCACACAGGGGTATCCGAGCGCCACGGCTTCAGCCGGCCCCAGCAGATCGAGTTCGCCCGGCTGAAGCTCGACTACACGGTGATGAGCAAGCGCAAGCTGCTGCTCCTCGTCGAGGATGGCCACGTCTCGGGGTGGGACGACCCCCGCATGCCGACCATCGCCGGCATGCGCCGGCGGGGCTACCGGCCCGAGGCCATTCGCGCCTTCGCCGACCTGATCGGCGTGGCCAAGGTCAACTCCGTCGTCGACATCGCCAAGCTGGAGTTCTGCGTGCGTGACGACCTCAACCAGGTCGCGCCCCGGGTGCTCGGCGTGCTGCGCCCGCTAAAGGTGACGCTGACATCGTGGCCCGAGGGTGAGGTCGAGGAGCTGACCGGCCCGTACTTCCCGGCCGACGTCGGCAAGCCCGGCGAGCGCCTCCTGCCTTTCGGCCGCGAGCTCCTGATCGACCGGGACGACTTCTCCCTCGACCCCCCAGCCGGGTACCAGCGGCTGGCACTGGGACGGACCGTCAGGCTCCGTCACGGCTACTGCATCACCTGCGACGAGGTCGTCGAGCGCAACGGCGAGGTCGTCGAGCTGCGAGCCCACCACGTCGCCGACTCGGTCGGGAAGGCACCCGCGGGCGTCGCCGTCGCTGGCGTCATCCACTGGGTATCGGCCGCCCACGCCGTGCCGGCCGAGGTCCGCCTCTACGACCGCCTGTTCAAGGTGCCCCGCCCCGAGGAGGGCGACGGCGACTTCGCCCGCACCCTCAACCCCGAGTCGTTGCACATCGCCACTGGGGCGATGCTCGAGCCCAGCCTGGCTGGCGCCGAGCCGGGCAGCCACTGGCAGCTGGAACGGGTGGGCTACTTCGTGGTCGACGCGGTCGACTCACAGGGCGATCGGCTGGTACTGAACCGGACGGTGACCCTGCGCGACTCGTGGCAAGCCGCGGGCGAGCCGGCGCCGGCCGCGCCCAAGCCCGAAATCCGCGAGAAGTCGGCCAAGGCCAAGACCCGTCCGCCCAAGAGGAGCCGGGTGGAGTACCGGGCCGAGGCCCGGCTACGCGACCCCGAGCTGAGGGCGCGGCGGGCCGCGTGGCCCGCGGTCTACGGGCTCCCCGCCGACGAGGTCGACCTGCTCACCGGCGACCGTCCCACCGGCGACCTGTTCCTCGGCGCCATCGCTGCCTCGCCGGACGGCGAGCCAATCGGCACCGCCGCGCCCGAGGGCGGGGCAATCGGCACCGCCACGCCGGCCGGCGTGGCTCGCTGGATCGTCAACGAGCTGCCGCCGGCGCTGGGCGACCGGGAACTGGCCGACACGCCCCTCACCGGGCCGGCACTCGGCGCCCTCGTCGCCGCGGTCGAGGCCGGCGAGATCACGGGCCAGGTGGCCAAGGAGGTGTTCGTCGAGATGGTCGAGCGGGGCGCGGATCCCCGAGAGGTCATCGCCAGGAGGGGCCTGGCCCAGGTGAGCGACGAGGCTGCCATCACCGCCATGGTCGATGGGGTGTTGGCCGCCAGCGCCGGCAAGGTCGACGACTACCGGGCCGGCAAGACCGCGCTTTTCGGGTTCTTCGTCGGCCAGGTCATCAAGGCGTCGAAGGGCACGGCGAACCCGCAGGTCGTGCAGCAGCTGGTGCGGACCCGACTCGGGTAGCGCCGGCCGGACAATTGCGTCAGAATGGACACGTCCCTAGAGAAGCGGAGCGTGCCACGGCGACTGACTCGGAGTACCTCACCCCTGCGGAGGTGGCGCGCCTCCTCCTCGTCAGCACACGCACGGTCTCCCGTTGGGCGGACCAGGGCCGGATCGCCCACGTCCTCACCCTCGGCGGGCATCGCCGTTTCCTCCGCTCCGACATCGACGACCTGAGGGCCACCGCTGGAGACAGTCACCCGCGCGCCCCAAAGCATCCGGACGGCGCCGACGCCGTCAGCCAGCCGTGGCCCGGCCGATAGGGATTTAGCCCTGCGG
>JANMRJ010001094.1:0-2923 GCA_031370985.1 Acidimicrobiales bacterium | reverse complement strand
GCGGGACGGTCGTGGTCGGCGCCTCGGTGGTGGTGCTCGCCGGCTCGGCCGGGCGCCGGTCCGCTGCCGCTCCGCTTGACGACCCCGAGCAGCCCGCGGCCAGGTGGGCGGCGACCACGTGGAGGAGCACCGCCACGGGGGCGGGCCGGCGTGGGGCGGGCACAGGGGTCAGCTGCCGCGGAGGAGGCGACGCCAGCCGGAGGACAGCTGGGGCTTGTGCATGTGGGGGTGGCGGGCGGCGTGGAACCGCTCCTTGCGCAAGGAGTCGACCTCGCCGTCGTCGAGGGGCTCGAGCGGGCCGAGCACCGAGGCCAGGTGGGGGTCGGCCAGGCCCGGGTTGCGGGCCAGGACCGGGCCGTGCAGGTAGGTGCCGACGACCCGGCCGTTGACGATGCCCTCGGTGCCGTCGCCGCCGGCATTGCCGTTGCCGACGACGACCTTGCCCAGTGGGGTGGCGGTGGGCCCGAGGGTGGTCACGCCGCCGTGGTTCTCGTAGCCGGTGAGCTCGGCCAGGCCGAGGGCCGGCTCGGGGGTGACGACGACCTCGCCCACCCGGCGGGGCTCGTCGTCGCGGTGGGTCTCGCAGTCGAGCAGGCCGAGGCCCTCGTGTTCGGTGCCGTGCTCGCCGGCGAAGCGCCGGCCCAGCACCTGGAGGCCGGCGCATACAGCCAGCACGGCGGCGCCGCCATCGACCGCGGCGGCGAGGGCGGAGCCGGACCGCAGCTCCCGGGCGGCCAGGGCCTGGGGGGCGTCCTCGCCCCCGCCCATGACGTAGACCTGGCATGACCGGGGGATGGGCTCGCCGGCGTGGACATCGATGACCTCGGCGGCGATGTCGCGCCAGCGCAGCCGCTGGGCCAGGACGGCGGCGTTGCCGCCGTCGCCGTACGTGCCCAGCAACTCGGGGTAGAGCAGCGCTATGGCGACCGGCTCAGCCACTGCCCACCCCGACCGGGCTGAGCGAGCCCCGCGGCGTGGTGGTCAGGGCGCGGCGGGCGTCCTGGAACGACGTGTAGTTGGCGACAAAGTCGATCTCGGACTGGCGGCCGGTGGCGCCGACGGCCACCGCCTTGCGGTAGTCGGCCTCGTAGGTGTGATCGACCTGGGCGTAGTGCAGGCGGACGGCCAGGTCGCGCCCGCGCTCGCCGGTGGCGACCACCAGGCGGCCCCGGAGGCGGTCGAACGGGACATCCCAGAGCCACGACGGGTCGCGGCCGTCGGCCACGCCGGCGTTGATGCCGATGACGACGGGCGTGGGCGGCGGGCGGATGAGGTCGAGGGCCTCGGCCCAGCCGGCCGGGTTCTTGGCCAGCAGCAGGCGGACGCGGGTCCCCTCGACGTTCAACACCTGGTAGCGGCCGGCCACCGCCCGCACCCGGGACATAGCCCGGACCGCCCGGCCGGGGTCGACGCCGAGGGCCATGGCGCCGGCCACGGCGACGGCCGCGTTCGAGACGTTGACCCGGCCAGGTAGCTGGAGGCGGACATCGAGGCGCCGGCCGTCGGCTAGCACCAGGTCGGCGCCCTCCAGCCAGACATCGGGCCGAGGCCGGGCCAGGGCACACGACGAGCACGCCCAAGCCACGCCGCCGCGCTCGGTGCGGTCGTCGTCCCAGCGGATGCGGCTGCCGCAGTTCGGGCACGCCGAGGCGTCGGCCCGCCAGCGCTGGGCGGTGGCGACCCAGGTGATCCGGCGCCGATCGTTGTTGCTAGCGGCAGCGTCGCCGGAAGGGTCGCAGGCGCCGGCAGCCCAGGTGACCAAGGGGTCATCAGCGTTGGCGACCACCGCGGTGCTGGGCGAGGCGGCCAGGGCCAGGCGCCAGTCGGCGGCGTGGCGGCGGACCTCCCCGAAGCGGTCGAGTTGGTCGCGGCTGAGGTTCAGCAGCACCACCACGGTGGGGTGGACGGCGGCGATCGCCTCGGCTAGGTGCCCCTCGTCGACCTCGAGGGCCACAGTCGCGCCGGCCCGGCCCCGGAACAGCGTGCTGACCAGGCCGGGGATGAGGTTGGCGCCGGCCGAGTTGGTGCTCACCGGGCCCCGGGAGGCCAGGGCCGCGGCCAGGAGCCGGGTGGTGGTGGTCTTGCCGTTGGTCCCGGAGATCACCGCCGACTGGTGGCCGGCGGCCATCAGTTCCAGCGCCCGCTGGTCGATGGCCAGGGCGACGCGGCCGCCGATGACCGACCCCTCGCCGGCGCCGACCCATCGCGACGCGTCAGCGATGGCTCGCCCGGCGAGGGCGGCGACGCGGGTGCGAAGAGGGAGATCCACCGGAGGCATCTTGTCCCAAAGAGGTTGAGGGGACGGCGCGCTCAGGTGCAGACGCCGTCCGACGTTGACCCCCGGGGGGGAAGGGGGGTATTGTGGGGCTTCGTGGGGAGAAGTGGTGGGAGCCCGTATGCCGAGGACATGGACGTTCGCTGTGCTAGTGGGCCCTCCTGGAACGCCTTTCGCTGGATGCTCGGTGGGAACACATGTTCCTAGGAGAGTATACCCCCACGCTGGACGAAAAGGGTCGATTGACGCTGCCGGCCAAGTTTCGCGACCAGTTGGAGACGGCGTACCTGACCAGCGAGAACGAGAAGTGCCTGGCCCTGTGGCCCCCGGAGGAGTTCGCGGCGAGGGCCAGGGAGCTGCGGGAGTCGTCGCGGCGCGACCAGGTCAGTCACGACCGGGCCGCCTATTTCTTCGCCGGTGCCCAGGAGGTCGTCCCGGACAAGCAGGGCCGCATCGCCATCCCGCCGGCGCTGCGGGACTTCGCCGAGCTGACGCTGTCGGGCCCGGTGACGGTGATCGGCTTCATGGACCATGTGGAGATCCGGCCGTCGGCGGCGTGGCAGGAGAAGAAGGTCCGCGGCGCCGAGGCCATGGCGTCGCAGCAGTTCGCTCCTGTCGTCCAGCAGAACGGGTGACGTGCCGTCCATG
>JANMRJ010000970.1:0-2031 GCA_031370985.1 Acidimicrobiales bacterium | reverse complement strand
CGACCGTCTCCTGCACCCGGAGGCGGCGCCGGTAGGCCTCGGGCACCACACCAGTGGGGTGGTTCGGCATGCCCGTAAGGACCGTCACCTGATCGGAGGCTTGTGCCCACGCCCGCGCCAGCTCACTGACCCGGGCCTGCGGCGCACCGATCTCCGGTGGGAAGTAGTGGCAGACGATGAGGATGCGCATCAGGCCACGGCCACAGGGGAACCATTGCGGGCCAACCACCGCGGTGCGAGTAGGTAGCTGCCGATGACCGCGGCGACGGCGAGGTCGGCGGCGACCCTCGCCGGGGCCGAGCCGTTCAGGCTGACCGCGCCGAGCGCACCGCACGCGGCGATGCACGCGCCCACGAACGCGGCCACTTGGACGTGCGACCAGCCGGCGTCGCCGATGCGCTGGTAGGCGTGGTCCCGGTGCGGGAGGTACCACCGCTCACCCCGAGCCACCCGCCGGACGAGGGTGGCGCCGGTGTCGGCCACGTACAGGGCCAGGGGAGCCAGGACCGCTTCGGGTGGCACGCCGGCACGTATGCCGAGGAGGGCAACAGCGCCCAACCATGCGCCGAGGAAGTAGCTGCCCACGTCTCCGAGGAACATGCGGGCGTGCGGCAGGTTGTAGGGAGCGAATCCGAGGGCGGCCCCGGCCACGATGGCGCCCCCCGATGCCAGTACCGGCGTGTGGGTGTACGCACCGACGAGGAGCCAGGAGGCGCCCACGCCGACGGACTGCGCGACCGAGATGCCGTCGATCCCGTCCATGAAGTTGAAGGCGTTCACGAAACTGACCAGCCAGACAATCTCCCCGATGGCGAAAGCAACCTGCCACAGCGCCGGCCCGGCGAGGTTGTCGAGAAGGAACCAGCCAGCGAACGCGGCGGCGACGAACTGGATGCCGAGCCGGCGCAGTGCCCTGATACCGATGATGTCCTCGACGAGACCCATGATGGCGAACACCGCCGCCGTCACCGCAATCGCCCATCGCTGGCCGGCGTGGCCTTCCGGAGCCACCGCCAGCGCGGCCAGAGCGCCAACTGCGAGCGCAATTCCTCCCCCTCGCGGAGTGGGAGCGACGTGGGACGAGCGTGCCGTTGGATGGTCGATCACTTGCCCGCGCCGCAAGAGGGCGAGGACCGCCGGCCCGAGGATGTAACTCAGGGTCAAGGCGACCCCACCGCCAATCAGCCCGATTCTCATGCTCCCCTGGCCCCGCCGTCGGCACGTGTGGCCGTCATCGGTGACGCCAGCGTAATCGACACCAAGAACAGTGCAGGAAAGGCCCGACGACCGGAGGCGGCTAGGGTTGGAAAGTGCTACCCCAAGAGGTGGCCGCCGAGCCGGACCTGCGCGATTATCTGCAGGTCCTCCGGCGGCGGAAGATCGTCATCGTCGTCTCAGTCGTGGTTGTCCTGGCGCTCGCCATGGCCCTGTCGTACCTGCAGACACCGCGTTACGCGTCCACCGCCAAGCTGCTGCTGAAGCCCCGGGCCCAGTCGGTCTTCGGCACCGACTCGCAGGGCAACGTCGACCCGGCTCGCGCCGTGCAGACAGAGATCGAAGTCATCCGGACAGAGCCCGTGCAGGAGCTGGTCCGCAAGAGAATCGGCGACGCCCCAGCCGTCGGCGTGCAACCCGTCGGCCAAACAGACCTTGTCAGCATCCGGGCTACGAGCACCGACCCCGCACGGGCGGCGCTGGTGGCCAACGCCTACGCCACCGCCTACGTCGATTTTCGCGTCAAGCAGGCCGTCGACAATCTGGCGGATGCCGGCGAAGAGATTCAGACGAAGATCACCAACCTCAAGAAGCAACTCGACGACATCGGTCTGACGAACGCGAGCCTCCCAGCGTGCGTCGACACGAAGTCGACCCCCGAAGCCTGCGCTCAGCGGGCCACGGCTGACGCCACGGTGACGGCGAGGCGGACCACATTGATCAGTCAGCTCGGCTTGTTCCAACAGCGCCTCGACCAGCTCACCGTGGACAGCGCCCTCGCGACCGGCAGCGCCCAGCTGATCACACCGGCCTCGG
>JANMRJ010000962.1:0-6190 GCA_031370985.1 Acidimicrobiales bacterium | reverse complement strand
TGCTGGTCGCCGCCGGCAGCGTTGCCGTCTAGCTCTCTGCGCCGCGCTTGATGCCGGCCTGGCGCAGGACCGAGGGGTCGACGCCCAGGTGGCGCCACGCCGCATAGGTAACCCCTTTGCGTCTCCCGTACGGTGCGGCAGCGACGATGAACTCGTCCTCGATGCCCTGGATGTCGACCGTATCTCCCGACGATTCCAGCTCGGCTTCCAGGTTCATTCGCTCCTGCACGAGGTGCAGGCGGGTGAGGGCGTCGGCATCATTGAGCTGCTCGATGATCGTCGCCAGCCGCTTCTCCACCGACTCGGGCGTGCGCTTGCGGCCCCGCTTCGGCTTGTGTGCTTCGATCGCTTCCAGATAGCGCCGTACCGCTCTTCCCTGTTCCCGACCCTCAGCCAGCGCAGCTTTGTGGGAATCGGACATGGGGGTTCTCGATGTCTTCTTCTTGGGAGGCATTGAGTCCATAGTGATCCTCTGCCGGAGCAATATCAAGTCAAATCCACTGGAATGGCGCGCCGCCTCGGTCCGTCCGGTAGGTTCGGCGCATGGGCGAACTCCACCGCGAGCTGGGCCTCACTGACGACGAGGCGACCGCCATCACCGGTCTCCTTGGCCGGCCGGCCAACGACCTTGAGCTGGCCATGTACGCCGTCATGTGGTCCGAGCACTGCTCCTACAAGTCGTCCCGGGTGCACCTCGGGCGGCTCCCGTTCGAGGCGCCGTGGGTTCTCGCCGGCTTCGGTGAGAATGCCGGCGTGGTCGATGTCGGCGACGGGATCGCCGTCGCCCTGCGCATCGAGAGCCACAACCACCCCTCGGCCATCGAGCCCTACCAGGGGGCGGCGACCGGCGTCGGCGGCATCATCCGCGACATCTTCACCATGGGCGCCCGGCCCATCGCCCTGCTCGACTCGCTCCACTTCGGACCGCTCGACGATCCCGTCGATGGGCCCCGCAACCGCTGGGTGATGGAGGGCGTGGTCAGCGGCGTGTCCGGCTACGGGAACTCCGTCGGCGTCCCCACGGTCGGCGGCGAGCTGTCGGTCCGGCCGTGCTTCACCGGCAATCCGCTGGTGAACGTGGCCTGCATCGGGCTCATGCGCCACGAGCGGCTGGTGCTGGCCCGGGCCGAGGGGGTGGGCAACCTCGCTGTCCTGTTGGGCTCGTCCACCGGCCGCGACGGCATCGGCGGGGTCAGCGTGCTCGCCTCCGCGGAGTTCTCCGACGGCGACGAGGCCAAGCGGCCGAGCGTGCAGGTCGGCGACCCGTTCGAGGAGAAGCGCCTGATCGAGGCGTGCCTGGCCCTCTTCGACGCCGATCTGGTCGTCGGCATCCAGGACCTCGGCGGCGCCGGCCTGTGCTGCGCCACCAGCGAAATCGCGGCCAACGGCGGCCTCGGTATGGATGTCGACGTGCGGACCGTCCCGCTGCGGGAGGCGGGGATGGTGCCGGCCGAGATCATGACGAGTGAGTCCCAGGAGCGGATGCTGGCCATCGTCGAGCCAGGGAACCTTGCTGAGGTATTGGCTGTGAGCCGGCGCTGGGAGGTGCAGGCCACCGTGGTCGGGACAGTCACCACGGGTGGGCGCCTGCGCATCCTCGACGGCCCCGGCGGCCCTGACGGTTCGAGCAGCAAGGTGCTGGCCGACGTGCCGGCAGGCACGCTCCATCACGACGCCCCGCGCTACCGCCGGCCCCTGGCCCCGCCGGCCGACCTCGCCGCCCGCCGGGCCGACGACCCCGCCCGCCTGCCGGCGCCCGACGACTGCGGGCCGGCGCTCCTCGACATGCTGGCCGACACGTCGTGGGTCTGGACCCAGTACGACCACCAGCTGTTCCTGAACACCGTGGAAGGGCCTGGCGGCGACGCCGCCGTGCTCCGGGTCAAGGCGCCCGGCCTGCCGGCGTCGAAGCGGGGGATTGCCCTCACCACCGACAGCAACAGCCGGTGGTGCGCCCTCGACCCCCGCGCCGGCACGGCGCTGCTCGTCGCCGAGGGCGTGCTCAACGTGGCCTGCACGGGCGCCCGCCCGTTGGCCGTCGTGAACTGCCTCAACTTCGGGAACCCCGAGCACCCCGAGGTCATGTGGCAGCTGTCCGAGGCCATCGACGGTCTGGCCGACACGTGCCGAGCCTTGGGGCTGCCGGTGGTGGGCGGAAACGTCAGCCTGTACAACTCCTCCGACGGCGTCGACATCGATCCCACGCCGGTGATCGGCATCCTGGGCGTGATCGACGACCTCTCCACTCGGCCCCCCGGCGCCGGCCTGCACGCCGGCGGCCACCTGCTCGTCCTCGGGCCGGCGCCCGCAGCCGGCGCCCTCGCCGGCTCCCGGTGGGCGGAGTCGGCCCACGGGCACCGAGGTGGCACGCTGCCGGCGCTCGACATCGACGCCCACACCGCGGTGTGCGACCTTGTGCGGGGCTTGGTCGACGACGGCCTGGTCGACGGGCTCCACGACGTGAGCGACGGTGGCCTCGGCCTGGCCCTCGCCGAGATGGCGGTCCGCTCGAGCATCGGCTTCGAGGTCGAGCTGGCCGCGGGCCACGCCGGCCTGTTCTCCGAGAGCCCGTCGCGGGTCGTGGTCTGCGTGCCGCGCCACCACGTGGCCGAGGTCACCGGCCGGGCGGGGACTGCCGGCGTGGCGGTTACCGCGATCGGCCACGCCGGCGGTGACCGGCTCGTGATCCGGGACCTGATCGATGTCGGGGTGGCCGATGCTGTCGCCGCGTGGACAGGGGCGTTGCCGAGCCAGCTTCAGTGACCATGGCCCCGGTGAGAAGGTGCCCGACCGCCCGTCTCCTCGATATCGTGATTGGTACTGGATATCAACCGGAGGTGCCCCAAACCACTCCGGCGCTGCCGAGACGGACGTTCGGGGGAAGGCGTGGCGGTAGGCCGCTTCACCTGGCCGACACGTCAGCATGGGAGCAGGCCCGGTTCGATACCCGGGCACGGGACCGGATGCACGAGCCGCACGTGACTTCCGCCGCGGAAGTTCGCGTCGCAGACACCAGCAAGGATCATCCCCCGGGGCACCGGCCACGGTGGTCAGCCCTGATGGGCGTCGGAGCTGCAACTGCTCGACACCTGACCGCCACCGTCTGGGGTTCCGCCGGCCCCCTGTGCGAAGATGGGGCAGTGGAGGTCGACGCCCCCGGCGAGAATCCAGGCGACATCTTCGACGACGATTCCCCAAAGGAGGCCTGTGGGGTCTTCGGCATCTACGCCCCCGGCCATCCTGTCGCCCATCTGACCTACCTGGGCCTGTACGCACTGCAACATCGCGGCCAGGAGTCGGCGGGCATGGCAGTCAGCGACGGCGACACCATCACCGTGGTCAAGGAGATGGGCCTGGTCTCCAACGTGTTCGACGGCCGCACGCTGGCGCCCCTCCAGGGCCACCTCGCCGTCGGCCACGTGCGCTACTCGACCACCGGCGCCAGCAACTGGGGCAACGCCCAGCCCATCTACCGTGAGGCCGGCGACGCCGGCTTCGCCCTGGGCCACAACGGCAACCTGACCAACACGACCGCCCTGGTCGAGTCCGCGGGCATCCTCCCCGGCACCGTCACCAGCGACAGCGACGTGGTGGCCGAGCTCATCCACGAGGCCATCGTGGCCGCCGAGCCGGGCGCCCGCAGCGACGGCCGCGACCTGGAGCGGGCCCTCATTGAGGTGCTGCCCAAGCTCGCCGGCGCCTTCTCGCTCGTGCTGATGGACGACTCGCACGTGGTCGGCGTGCGCGACCCCAACGGGTTCCGCCCGCTGTGCCTGGGCCGGCTCGACAATGGCTGGGTCCTCTCCTCGGAGACCACCGGGCTCGACATCGTCGGCGCCCATTTCGTGCGCGAGCTCGACCCCGGTGAAGTGGTGGTGATCGACGCCACGGGCACCCGGTCGCTGCGCCCGTTCGACGCGGCGCGGATCGACCCCAAGCTGTGCCTCTTCGAGTTCGTGTACTTCGCCCGGCCTGACAGCCGCCTCTACGGCCAGACCATCCACTCGGCACGCCAGCGCATGGGCGAGTCGCTCGCCGAACAAGCCCCGCTGCCACCTGAAAGGCTGCCCGCCGATTCCGGTGGCCTCGGCCGCGAAGCGATGGTCATGCCGGTCCCCGAGTCGGGCATCCCGGCGGCGGAGGGCTACGCCCGGCGCAGTGGCATCCCGTTCGGCCAGGGCCTGGTGCGCAACCGGTACATCAACCGCACCTTCATCGCCCCCGGCCAGGACCAGCGCACCCAGAAGGTGCGCATGAAGTTCAACCCCATCCGGGAGAACATCGCCGGCAAGCGCCTCGTGGTGATCGACGACTCCATTGTCCGGGGCACCAGCACCCGCGCCGTCGTGGCCATGCTCCGCGAGGCCGGCGCTGCGGAGATCCACCTGCGCATCTCCTCGCCGCCCTACCGCTGGCCGTGCTATTTCGGCATGGACACCGGCACCCGCGGCGAGCTGATCGCCGCCAACCTCACCATCCCGGAGATCCGCGACTACCTCGGCTGCGACACGCTGGCCTACCTGGAGCTCGACCGGCTCGTCACCGCCACCGGCGTCGCCAGCCGCGGGTTCTGCTCCGCCTGCCTGACCGGCAGCTACCCGGTACCGGTGCCCCGCTTGCGGGGTGCCGGCGATCTGCCCGACGACGAGTTGCCCACTGGCGGACTGCCCACTGGCGGACTACCCACTGGCGGACTACCCACTGGCGGACTACCCACTGGCGAGCTTCCCATCGTCGACCTGGTCCACCCGAATGGGTGAGACCTACGCCGGTGCCGGCGTCGATATCGGAGCCGGCGAGGAGGCAGTCGAGCGAATCAAGAAGGCGGTGCGCTCGACGTTCCGCCCTGAGGTCATCGGCGATGTCGGCGGCTTCGGCGGGTTGTTCGCCTTCGACCCCTCGCGCTACGTGCGCCCCGTGCTGGTGGCCGGTACCGACAGCGTGGGCACCAAGGTCATGGTCGCCCGGATGGTCGGCCGCTACGACACCATCGGCATCGACCTGGTGGCCATGTCGGTCGACGACATCGCCTCCCAGGGCGCCGAGCCGCTGTTCTTCCTCGACTGCATCAGCGCCGGCCGCCTTGACCCCGCCCAGATGGAGCAGTTGGTCGAAGGCGTCGCGCAGGGGTGCAAGGAGGCGGGCTGCGCCCTCATCGGCGGCGAGATGGCCGAGGTCCCCGGGATGCTCGAGCCGGGCCACTTCGACCTCGTCGGCTTCGCCGTCGGCGTCGTGGAGCGCGACCGGCTCATCACCGGTTCTCGGGTCGCCCCGGGCGACCGGCTGATCGGGCTGCCCTCGCCCGGCCTGCGCTGCAACGGCTACTCGCTGGCCCGCAAGGTGCTCGTCGACACCGGCGGCCGCTCGCTCGACGGGCCGGCGTGGCCCAAGGCCCACCACTCCCTCGGCGAGGAGCTGCTGCGGCCCTCGGTGATCTACGCGCCGGCGCTGGTGAAGCTGTGCCGCTCCGTCGAGGTGCGGGGGCTGGCCCACATCACCGGAGGCGGCATCCCGGGCAACCTGGCCCGGGTGCTCCCCGACAACTGCGACGCCGTCGTCCTCCGCAGCAAGTGGGAGGTGCCGGAGATCTTCAACGAGATCCAGCGGGCCGGCGACATCGGCCCCGAGGAGATGACCAAGGTCTTCAACCTCGGGATCGGGATGATCGCGGTGGTGGCGCCCCGCGATGTCTACCGGGCCCACGACCTCCTGCGCGACGCCGGCCACGACTCGGTCGATATCGGCGAGGTGGTCGAGGGCGAGGGCAAGGTTCGCCTCAAGCTGTAGCGCCCATGAGTGCGCCGAGCGCCTGTGGCAGCCGCAGGGCCGAGTGGTGCTTCAGTGGCTGACCCAGGTCCGGGGGTTGCCCGAGGAGGTGCTCGCTTGCAACCGGATCGGGGCGGACCCCGGGCGACACGCGCCCACGATGGCGAACCACCGGTCGAAGTGGCACCAGCCAGCGCCAGCGATCGTGGTCCACGGCTCGGGACCGAAGATGGGTGGACGGCGCGGAGTGCCCGTCACGACCGGGTCCACCGCATGCGAGCCCGCACCGGGTCCAGGCATGCGAGGGCGTCGATCGGACCGGACGGGTCAAGCCACACCCTCGCCGTGAACATCGCCTCAGCATCGGCCCACCGCCGCTGGCGCCACGCGCACAGCGCCAACCCATACAGACAGCGGAGGAAGG
>JANMRJ010000950.1:0-2394 GCA_031370985.1 Acidimicrobiales bacterium | reverse complement strand
GTGTGCTTGAGCGAACTCACCTCCAGGCCGCGCTGAGGGAGAACGTCGCATTGCTCGGCGATGACCTGCTCGTCGTCGCCGAGGAGTTCGGTGCCTTTGACGACGCGCACCGCCGGATCGACCTCCTGTGCGTCGACCGTGAGGCTCGTCCCGTCGTCGTGGAACTGAAGCGTACGAATGACGGCGGTCACATGGAACTCCAGGCGCTGCGCTATGCCGCCATGGTCTCGGCCATGACGTTCGATGACCTGGTGGGCATCTACGAGAAGCATCTCGGGGGCAGCGATGAGGGCTCCGATGACGCTCGGGATCGCCTCGCCACCTGGCTGGACGATGGCGATCAGGCGGTCGTGCGCCGCGATGTCAGGATCATCCTTGCTGCCGGGGACTTCGGCAAGGAGATCACGACGACCGCGTTGTGGCTCAACGACGTATTCGGGACCGACATCCGTTGTATTCGGCTGACGCCCTATCGAATTCAAGGCCGCCTGCTCCTGAACGTCGAGCACGTGATCCCTCTTCCAGAGGCCGAGGAGATCACGATCAAGCTGCGCCGTCGAGAAGCCGCAGCACGAGTCAAGGCGGCAACCACCGCCGACTGGACGCCCTACGTTGTCACGACGCCGTCGGAGGTCACCGAGCCGCTCCGGAAGCGACAGGCCGTCCTCGCCATGGTGCACGCCGTACATGGAGCCGGCGTAGCGGCGGGTGTCGTTGCGCCGGTGCTCGGCCGGCGCTTCCTGGGCGTCGAAGGCACTCTCGACGGCGAGGCCCTGATGGAAGCCTTCGTTGCCGCATACCCGAAGGCGGAACACAACACGCGCCGTTGGTTCTTCAGCAGGCCCGTCCATGACGATGGCCGTACGTGGGTGGTGTCGAAGATGTGGGGAACCAACACCGAAGCCGCCCTGGCTGGCCTCGTCGCCTTGGTGCCGAACGCCGGGATCTCCTACGCGCCGGCGACGGGCGCGGCGATCGGCGATGTCGCCTGACGCCGGCTCACGTCATCGCCCGTCGGTGAACCTCTTGGACATCATGAAGCCGACGTGGCACCCGGTGACCGCCCCCCGGACCTCGTGACGCAGGTCGAGGCGGGGCTCGTCGAGCTCGACGAACAGCTGGGGGACGTCGTTGAACGACGAGCGCCAGAAGTGCAGGCCCCCAAGCGGTCCGCGCAGCATCGCATCGGTCTCCGTCTCGTAGCGATCGGCGTCGTAGACCCACTGGAACAGCAGGTTCGGCGTGTAGCCGAGGTGGTACCAGAAGCCCACGGCCTCGTCGGTGCCCAGTGCCATGGAGTGGGCGCCGAGCCGACGGGCCTCCGCCTCGACCCGCTCTACGAGCCGACGGCCGATACCACGGTGGCGGAACGCCCGGACCACGCCGATGATGCGCAGGGTCACGGTGGCGTTGTCATTGCGGAACGCAAGTGCACTTCCGACGACGTTCCCATCGGCGGTGGCCACCACCATGAGCGGCTGGTCGGCGTCGAAGTGTTCGACGAGGTCGTCGATGCGGTGGTCGCCGCCATCGATAGGCTCGGGCAGCTGGGCACCGGCCAGGTCGAACGCGGCCCTGAGGTCGGCGAGGTCGCCCACTGCACGCACCTCGATCGCCGTGGCGCCCCTGGTTCTTTCAGGACCACCGCCAAGACGGCAGCGGACCTCGGCCAGCGCCGCCCGCCGGATCAGGGTCTCCGCCGTCAGTGAACGCTCCCAGCCGTCGACTGCGTCGACTGACGGCTCAGCAAGGAACTCGCCGATGTCGGCCAGCCCGACGCCCGCTCGTCGCAGCCGGCGCACGGTCGCAGCCTGCTCAAGCTGGGCGACCTCGTAGTACCGGTACCCCGAGGTCGGGTCGACGACGGCCGGGACGAGGACGCCGGCATCCGCGTAGGTCCGCAGCACTTTGGGCGAGAGCCCACAGCGGCTGGAGAAGTCACCGATCGTCATCATGTTGTCCACGACGACGATCATGAGGCCTCACCCCTGGGCAAGGTCAACAGCCTCCGCCGCGCCTCGGCCCCAGTCGGGGCAGGGTGGCTTCCAGACTGTGCCGGTGCGCGTGGCGCAGGTTCATCCCAGAGCGTCGCGACTACGACACGCCGCTCGGGCAGTAGCGACCGCACGGGCGAGCGGACCCGGGCCAACCTTCGACGAAGCGCCGTGGTCGCTGTCGGGCCTGATGACATGCCGCGTTGCATAGCTCGGCAGGATGGGACCGATCGACACGCCGGTGAGAGGCCAGATCGCCTCGATCTCCCGCGCACCCACCGGCGCTGAAGTCATGCGGGCTCACCGAACCCCGCGGTGATCTGTCGGGACTCGCGTGCGGTCCCTTCGTCGCGCCACGCTGCTCTCGGTCCGTTCGGTACGCGAACGCCCCAGGGCGGGT
>JANMRJ010000942.1:0-8479 GCA_031370985.1 Acidimicrobiales bacterium | reverse complement strand
CGAGGGCACTGCCCCACGCTCAGAAATTGTTCGCCGGGTGCCGTCGGAGACCGAGATGGAAGCCGCACAGTCCCCTGGCGACTCCACGGCCAACAATCGGATCCTGGCCCGAGGCACCCGCCGACGCGGCCGGCCGGGTTGGACTCAGCGGCCCTTCGAGTAGCCCGTCGCGGTGAGCTTGTCCCAGAGCGAGCCGGCGTTGTTGTTCTGGATGTGATCCATCATGTAGGCCTGCCCGATGTCGACCGGCCCGAACTTGTTGTCGAACCGGACCCGCTCGATCGTCTCCTCGCGCGACCAGCCCTTCGCGACGGCATCCGCGATCGTGGCCTTCCAGGTCATGAGCACCGCGCGCTGGGTCATCACGTACTCCAGGGTCACGACCGGGCCGTGGCCCGGGACGACGTGGTCCACGTCGAGCGCCCGGATCCGCTCGAGCGCTTCGAGCCACTGGTCAACGTTCGAGGTCATCAGCCAGGTCTGGCTGCCGCTGAAGATCGTGTCGCCGGTGAACACGACCCGCTCCTCCGGCACGTGGACGGCGAGCTGGCCCGGCGTGTGGCCGGGGGTCCACAGGCACCGGATCGTGTGGTCGCCGACCGTCAGCGTGAGGTCGCCGGTGAAGACCACCGTTCCGCGCGGCAGGTCGGCGTAGTAGGCGTCACGGTCGGGGATCAACGCCGCCCCGTCGGGGTCGTCTGTCGGGATGGCCTCGAGCGCATAGGCGAACGGATCGAGCGGCGCGTTCGGGTCCATGAAGATGTCGTACAGCGCCTGGTGGTTGACGACCTTGCCGGCGCCGCGGAACCAGTGATTCCCGAAGATGTGATCGACGTGGTTCTCGGTGTTGATCACGTAGCGGATCGGCCCGTGCGACTCGGCGGCCGCTCGCATCGCGACGGCCTTCGTCGGGAGCTGCGGGGTGTCGATGACGACGACGCCGTCGGACGTCGTGACGAAGCTCGGATTGCAGCCGCGCAGCTTCGTCGTCGTGAAGACGTTCGGGGTGACCTGCTCGAGGTCGATCGGCGCGATGGTCATGACCGGGCGTCTCCGTTGGCAGTCATTGGGTGGCGGTGAGGCCGCCGTCGATGCTCAGAACGTGGCCCGTGACGAACGACGCGGCATCGGAGCAGAGGAAGATCGCCGGGCCGACGAGATCGCGCAGCTCACCGATGCGGCCGAGCGGGATCCGGTTGACGATGCCGGCTTTGAAGACCGGATCGGCGAGAAGGGACTCGACCTGCGGCGTGTCGACAAAGGTCGGCATCATCGCGTTGACCCGAATTCCGTGCCTGGCCCACTCGGTCGCCCACTGTCGGGTCAGGGCGCTGATCGCGCCCTTCGCGGCCACGTAGGCCGAGTAGCCGGCATTGATCCCGAGGTTCGCCCGGACCGACGAGAGGTTCAGCACGGCGCCACCGCCGCCGCGCACGATCATCGATCGGACGGCGGCCTGGGTCGGCAGCATCGTGCTCCGGACGTTCAGCTCCATGATCCAGTCCCAGTCCGAGCGCGGGTATTCCTCGGCCGGATGGAGGACCTTGCCGGCGCCGCCACCGACCGCGTTGACGACGATGTCGACCCGGCCGAACCGCTCGATCGTGGCGTCGACCATCCGCTGACAGTCGGCCTCATCGGTCGCGTCGGCGGTGATCGCGAGCCCGTCGGACCCGGCGGCCCGGACCCGCTGGACGGCCGCGGCGCAGGCGTCGGTGGTCCGGCCCGCGACCGCGACGCGCGCCCCCGCACCCGCGAATGCCTCGGCCACTGCCGCCCCGATCGCACCGCCGCCGCCCGGGATCAGGGCGACCCGGCCGTCGAGGCTGAAGATGTCCAGCTGGCTCATCGGGGATCCTCGGACTGTTCCCGGCGGGGGCCCGCCGGCGCGCGTATCATCGATTATCGAGAATAGCGACGTCGCCGGACCTGGTCAACGAACGACCGCCGGCTGACCCCTGGCAGGTCCTGAGATGATGGCAGCGCCCGACCGCGAGACGTGCGCGCAGGAGGAATCATGACGCTGAACCTGAACGGCCTGATCCCGGCGACGGTCCTCCCGATGCATGCCGACGGATCGATCGACGAGGATTCCCTCCGCTCGTACATCAGCTGGGTGGCGGGTCAGGGGCCGGTCGCGCTGGCGATCAACGTCGACACCGGCGAAGGGCCGCATCTGACCCACGACGAGAAGGTCCGTGTCCTCCATGTCGTGCGCGAGGTGACCGACCTGCCGATCGTGGCCGGGCTGGCCGGCCCCTCGACCGACGCGGCCGTGCGCCAGGCGAAGGACTTCCGGGCGGCCGGCGCGGATGCCCTGCTCGTCTTCCCGATCCCTGCCTACCTGAGCGAACCGCTCGACGTGCGCGTCCCGGTCGCCTATCACGAGGCGATCGCGGCGGTCGGGCTGCCGCTCATCCTGTTCCAGCTCCAGCCCGCGCTCGGGGGAGTCAATCTCGAGCCCGACACGCTCCGCGCGATGGCAGCGGTCGATGGCGTCGTCGCGATCAAGGAGGCGTCGTTCGATGCGCGCCGATTCGTCGACACGGCCCGGCTGATCGCCGACCTGCCCCGGCCGATCACGCTCCTGACCGGCAACGACAACTTCATCCTCGAGTCGTTCATGCTCGGCGCGACCGGCGCGCTGATCGGGTTCGGGGCGGTGATGACCCGCGAGCAGGTCGACATGATCAACGCCTGGACCGATGGTCGGATCGACGACGCGCGGGCGCTCGGGCGGCGTGTCCAGCGGCTTGCCGATGTCGTGTTCGCGGCACCGGTCGGGGACTACCGCGTGCGGCTCAAGGAGTGCCTGCGGATCCTCGGCGTCATCGAAGCGGCCCACGTGCGCCGGCCATTGATGCCGCTCGGCGACGCGGAGCGGGCGCACCTGGCCGACGTCCTCGCCGAGGTCGGGCTCCTGACCGCTTCCGCCGTCTGAGGGGCGTCGGATCGAGCGACGGCTGAGCGCCCGCTGCTCGCTACGACGGCGGAACCACGGATCGGACGCGGAAACGTGCCCGGATCGCCCGTTGCCTCGCTGTTCTGCGCACGGGCCGCTCCTGACGACGTCCGGGATGCGCTCCGTCCGCCGTAACGAGCAGCCCGCGCTCATCGGGTGGCGGGCGGACGCCCGCTCCGTAGCAAACGTTTGCTATGCTGCGCGAACCGCTCCCCGCTGCGCCGGCAATTCGGAGGGAATCGTCCGTGGCAACCGAACCCGCAGACGTCCTGATCATCGGTGCCGGCGCGTCCGGCGGGGTCGTCGGCCTCCGGCTCGCCGAGGCCGGGTTCAAGGTCGTCTGCCTCGAGCAGGGCGACTGGCTCGATCGCGCCGACTACCCAGGCAACAAGCTCGACTGGGAGCTGAAGGCCCGCAAGGACTGGGCGACGAGCCCGAACATCCGCGGCCTCGCCGCTGACTACCCGATCGTCGAGGACGACACGCCGGTCTCGCCGCTGATGTACAACGCGGTCGGCGGCTCGACGATCATCTTCGCCGGCGCCTGGCCGCGCGCCCTCCCGTCGGACTTCCGCGTTCGCTCGCTCGACGGGATCGCCGACGACTGGCCGATCGACTACTTCGAGCTGCTGCCGTACTTCTACCGGACCGATCGCCAGTTCGGCGTGTCGGGGTTGCCGGGCGATCCCGCCTACCCGGCGGACACCGAGGACGCGCCGATGCCGCCCCTGCCGATCGGGTCGGCCGGGCTGAAGGTGGCGCGCGGCCAGACGAAGCTCGGCTGGCATTGGTGGCCGGAGTTCAACTCGATCAACTCGACGCCGTACGACGGCCGCCGGCCCTGTGTCCAGCGGAGCACCTGCCAGTCGGGCTGCAACGAGGGCGCCAAGGCCTCGACGGACCTCACCCACTGGCCGAAGGCGATCGGCCTCGGGGCGACGCTGATCACGGGCGCCCGGGTCCGGCGAATCGAGACGAACGATGGGGGCCTGGCGATCGGCGCGACCTGGATCGATCAAGACGGGGCCGAGCACTTCCAGCCTGCGCGCGTTGTCGTCCTCGCGGCGAACGCGATCGGGACGCCGCGCCTCCTCCTCCTGTCGGCGAATGCGCGTCAGCCGGACGGCCTCGCGAACTCGTCCGGTCTCGTCGGCAAGCGGCTGATGATGCATCCGTTCGCGAACGTCGCCGGGCTGTTCGAGGAGCCGCTCATGAGCTGGCAGGGCCAGTTCGGCGACCTGATCGAATCCCTCGAGTTCTACGAGACCGACGAGAAGCGCGGCTTCGTCCGGGGCGCCCGTTGGGGCCTCGCCCCGACCGGCGGTCCGATCAACACCGCGCTCCCGAGCCGAGCCGGCGAGCAGGCCTGGGGCGCGGACCATCACACCCACGTCCGGACGCACCTCGGTCACGGCGCGAACTGGGGGCTCTTCGCGGAGGATCTTCCGGACGAGGCAAACCACATCACGCTGTCCGCGAACGTGACGGACTCGTCCGGCATCGCGGCGCCGGAAATCCACTACCGGATGTCCGACAACTCGTGCCGGATGCTCGACTTCCACATCGAGCGGGCCAAGGAGTCGATGGACGCCGCCGGCGCTTACAAGATCGAGGTCGACCGGCTCATGCGCTACTCCGGCTGGCATCTGCTCGGCACCGCGCGGATGGGCGACGATCCGACGACGTCGGTCCTCGACCGCTGGAACCGGAGCCACGACGTCGCGAACCTGTACGTCGTCGACGGGTCGTGCTTCGTGACCTCGTCCGGGGTGAATCCGACCTCGACCATTGTGGCGATCGCGCTGCGGGCCGCCGACCACATGATCGAGACCCGCTTCGAGCAGCAGGTGCCCGCGTGAGTGTCGACGAGCGGGTCGCGCTGAGCGATGCCGAGCGGACGGTGCTCCTGGCGGTCGCCGACCGGCTCATCCCGGCGGCGCACGGCATGCCGTCGGCAGCGGACGTCCTGACCGACGACCGGCTGCGGTTCGCCCTCAACGCGCGTCCGGACCTCCTGGAGCCGATCCGGACAGCGCTCCGACCGGACCTCGGCGACGATCCCGAGGCCCGCCTCGACGCGCTCGGTCGGGACGAGCCGGCAGCCCTCGGAGCGCTCCAGCTCGCGATCGTCGCGGGCTACTACACCGACAAGCGAGTTCGGGAGCTCATCGGCTACCCGGGCCAGGAGGCGCTCACGATCCGCTCGTGGGAGGTGCCGGCCTATCTCGAGGAAGGCCTCATCGACGCGGTCATCGCCCGCGGTCCGACCTGGCGCGACCCGGCGACGGGCCGGCGGGCGATCGCGAGTGCGGCGCCGCGCCCATACGCGGAGCGCTTTACCGCGCCGCCGCCGGAAGGAGCACCCGATGGCCACCACGGCGCCTGACCCGACGATCCCCGTCGCAGACGCGGGCTGGCTCGATCCGTTCCTTGCCGACTGGCGGCCCGGGACGGGCGAGCCGCGCGAAATCCACGAGCCCGCGAGCGGCCGGCCGCTGCTGACGCTCGTCCAGTCGACGCCCGATGACGTCGCGCGAGCCGCCGCGGCGGCGGCGGCCGCCCAGCCGGCCTGGGCCGCGACGAGCTACGACGAGCGGGCCGCGATCCTCCGCCGCGCCGCCCTGATCTACCAGGCCCACCGCCCGGAGCTCGGGACATGGACTCAGCGCGAGACGGGCGCGGTCCACGGCAAGATGCACCACGAGCAGAACTTCGCCGTGGGCGAGATCAACGCCGCGGCGACGATGCCGTTCCAGCCATACGGCCAGCTCGTGCCGAGCGTCGTGCCGGGCCGGCTGTCGATGCTCCGACGCGTGCCCGTCGGCGTGATCGGGGTGATCACCCCGTGGAACTCGCCCAGCGTCCTCGGGATGCGGGTCGTCGCGCCTGCCCTCGCGGTCGGCAACGCGGTCATCCTCAAGCCGGACCCCCAGACGCCGATCTGCGGTGGCGCGATGTTCGCGGCCGTCTTCCGCGAGGCGGGCCTGCCAGAGGGGCTGCTCCAGATCGTGGTCGGCGGGGCCGAGGTTGGCGAGGCTATCGTCACCGACCCGAACGTGACCCGGGTCTCGTTCACGGGCTCCACCGGGGCGGGTCGGCGGGTGGGTCAGCTCGCCGGGGGCCTGCTCAAGCGCGTATCGCTCGAGCTCGGCGGGAACAACGCCTTCGTGATCCTCGACGACGCCGACCTCGAGGCCGCCGCCTCGGCCGGCGCCTTCGCCTCGTTCCAGTTCCAGGGCCAGGTCTGCTTCGCGACCGGACGCCACATCGTGCACCGGAGCGTCGCCGCGGACTACGTCGACCTGCTCACCGAGAAGGCGAACCGGCTGCGGCTCGGCGACCCGTACCGCGAGGACGTCGATCTCGGCCCGATCGTCAACGAGCGCCAGCTCGAGCGTGTCGCCGGCATCGTCCGCCGCTCGGTCGAGGGCGGCGCCCGGGTCGTCGCCGGAGGCACCCACGACGGCCTGTTCTACCGGCCCACGGTCCTGACCGACGTCACGACCGAGCACGCCGCCTGGCGCGAAGAGATCTTCGGGCCGGTCGCGCCGATTGTCGTGTTCGACACCGACGAGGAGGCGCTCGCCCTCGCGAACGACAGCGAGTACGGGCTCACGGGCGCGGTCTACTCGCGCTCGATCTCGCGCGGGCTCGCCTTCGCCCAGCGGATCCGGGCGGGGATGGTCCACGTGAACGACCAGACCGTCAACGACGAGGCGACGATCCCGTTCGGCGGGATGGGCGCGTCGGGCAACGGCGCGCGGTTCGGCGGCGCGGCGAACTGGGACGAGTTCACTGAGTGGCAGTGGGTGACCGTCCGCGATGACCCGCGCTCCTACCCATACCCCTACTGAGCCGGGACGAAGACCGCTCCATGGCATCGATCAGCGAGGTCGCGCGGCTCGCAGGCGTGTCCGCGGCGACCGCGTCGCGGGTCGTCTCGTCGTCCGCCTACCCGGTCAGCGCGGCGGCGCGCGAGCGTGTCCTCGAGGCCGCCCGGACGCTCGACTACGTGCCGAACGCGCTTGCCCGCGGGCTGCTGAAGAGTCGCGTGCCGGTCGTCGGCGTGATCGTCCACGACATCACCGACCCGTATTTCGCCGAGGTCGTGCGGGGTGTCGAGGACGGCGCGTCGTTGGCCGGCTTCCTCGTGATCACGTGCAGCTCGGAGCGTGACGCCGAGCGGGAGCGCTCGTATGTCCGGCTCCTCCGTTCGATCCAGGCGGCGGCGATCGTGTTCGCCGGCAGCGGCCTCGACGACCCGGCCCTCAACGTGGAGATCGAGCGCCACGTGGCGGCGATGCAGACCGACGGCGCGGCGATCGTCCACCTCTCGCCGCACGCCCTCGGCCAGCCCGAGGTGAGCGTCGACAACGAGGCGGGGATCGCCGCGATGGTGGCCGCCCTCGTCGCGCTCGGCCACCGCCGGATCGCGTTCCTGGCCGGCCCGCGCTCGCTGTTCGTGGCGCGCGAGCGGCTGGCCGGCTATCGGCGCGGCCTGGAGGAAGCGGGTATCGCGTTCGACGAGTGGCTCGTGGTCCGGACGAGCTTCGATCGCGATGGCGGCGCCCTCGGCGTCGACACGCTCGTCGCCGGCGACGCTCCGTTCAGCGCGGTCTGCTGCGCCAACGACCTCCTCGCGCTCGGTGCGCTGCACCGCCTGGCGGAGCTCGGGATCGCGGTCCCGGGCAGCGTGTCGGTCGCCGGCTTCGACGACATCTCGACCGCAGCCCTCACCGCCCCGAGCCTGTCGACGGTCCGGCTGCCGCTCCGGGAACTCGGGCGGCGCGGTTTCGAGCACGCCAACGGGCTGCTTGCGGGCGACACCCCCGAGCGAGTCGTCCTGCCGACCGAGGTGATCCTGCGCGGCTCGACGGCCGCGCCGCCCGCCCTCGACGCGGTCGGGCGATGAGCGACGCCCTCGCCGACCGCGTCGTCCTCGTCACCGGGAGCAGCCGGGGGATCGGGGCCGAGGTCGCCGTGAAAGCGGCGGTCCACGGAGCGCGGGTCGCGGTCCACTCCCGGCGGTCGGGCAGCGCGAGCAATGCGACCCTCGCCCGGATCCGGAATCTCGGCGGTGAGGCCGAGGGGTTCGCCGCGGACGTCGGCGTGGGCAGCGAGGCGGAGGCGCTCATCGGGCGCGTCATCGAGCGGTTCGGCCGGCTCGACGCCCTCGTCAACAACGCCGGCCTGACCCAGGTCGGACCCTTCCTCGAGATGGATCCGGCCGAATGGGACGCAGTCATCGCGACCGACCTCAGCGCGGCGTTCCACACGTGTCGCGCCGCCCTCCCGTCGATGGTCGAGCGGGGCAGCGGGGCGATCGTGAATGTCGCCTCGCGGCTCGGCCAGATGGGCATTGCCGAGACCGCTGCGTACAGCGCGGCGAAGGCCGGCCTGATCGGGCTGACCCGCTCGCTCGCCCGCGAGTTCGGGCCGCGCGGGATCCGGATCAACGCGGTGGCGCCCGGGGTCACGATCACCGAGATGACGACGGACCTCGTCGACAGCGAGGAG
>JANMRJ010000935.1:0-2389 GCA_031370985.1 Acidimicrobiales bacterium | reverse complement strand
GATGACGCCAGCGGCGATACCGACGCAAGGACCCTTGCAGCTTCTGGCACTCGCGCAATCCGTCGCTCTCACGTTCGAAGCCTAGATTTCGGCTCGCGGAGCCTGCTGGGGGTCCGAGTTCCAACTACTCGGCGCCACACGCTGGCGACGGACATGCGGCGCTGTCGGGGGCGTCACGGACATCGCCGCGGCCGTGGCTGGGAGAGGGGCGGGGTGTCGTCTACCGGACACTTGGGCGGCCGGGCTGGCAGACTGGTGGTGTGTCCAGGAATGCCGCGAACGTCAAGCTCGACGACGAAGTATTCGATGCAGTCCGGGTCGAAGCTGCGCGGTCCGGCAGGTCTGAGGACCAGGTCGTCGAGGCCGCGGTCCGTCGCTACATCGGCCCGAGCGTGCTCGACCGACTCCGGGAACGGAACCGTCTCGGTGAGGACGAGGCGATGGCGATTGCGCTCGAGGAGGTGGCCGTACACCGCCAGGCGCGGCTGACCGCTGCTCGTGGAAGGCGTTCTTGATGTCAACGTCTTCGTGTCGGCCGTCCTGAGCGGGGCCGGCCCGTCAGCGCAGTTGGTGACGGCGATGCGAGACGATCGGTTGTCGGTGGTTGCTTGTCCTGCCTTGGTGGCCGAGTTGACGGGCGTTCTCCGACGCGATCGTTTCCGACGTTACCTCTCGCTTGACGAGGTCGATGAGTACGCGGGCGAGATCGAGGGGTTGTGCCGGATGGTCGACGACCCAGACCCGGTGCCGGCGGTGCTACGAGACCCCGATGACGACTACCTCGTCGCCCTGGCATCCGAGTCCGGCGCCGAAGCGATCGTCTCCGGCGACCTCGACCTGCAGGAGGCGACCGGTCTCGCAATGGACATCCTCACCCCTCGGGAAGCCCTGACCCGCCTCGCCGGATGATCGATCCCAGGCCGCGGTCAGGCCGCGGTCAGGCCGTGGTCAGGCTGCGGGAGGCCGCGAAACAGCGCTTTCCAGCGGTACGTCCCGCCCGCCGGGAAGGGCACGAAAACGGCAGGTCACGGGCCATGAATGGCCACCCCGGTCGTCTGTGGAGCAACGCCCGGGCCACTCCCCCGTCTACAGCCACTGCGCCAGGATCGTGAGGCGTCAATCGAGGTAAAGAACGTAGATGTCGTCATCTCCGGACCGTCCAACCTGTGTCGCGCCAAGCCGCGCGGCGACGCCGGCACCGTCGCCGTTGCCAGCGCGCACCATCATCGACACCCAGTCGCCACGGCCACGAGCGCGGACATCATCAAAGGTGGCGTCGAGCACGGCGACGATGAGCGGCCGACCATCCGGCGCTTGCCGATCGCGGAACCGGTCCGTGATTGCCGCGACCATGAAGTAGGAGCCAGGCACCGGCTCACCATCCGGACCGGCAACGATGAAGTTCCGCTCGTGCGCCGTGACCGCAACGACAGCACCGGCGTCTTCGTGAAAGACGAGAAGCCGGAAGTCATCAGTCGAGGTCGAGCTGAGATGGCGTTTGAGGGCGTCGTTGCGTACCCACGCCTCGAGTCGCGGATCCGCGCTGGTGCAGACGAACGAGGCCAGGGCAGCCTGATCACCTTGCGCGGCGGGACGATGCTGAAGTCCCGCCGGATCCATGGCCTACGAAGCTGCGGTCTGAAACGCGTCTCTACGCAAGGAGCTGCGGCGCGCTGCGTCGAGAGCGTCGATGGAAGTGACCACGGACGGACGCACGTCCTGGAGGTCGAATCCGATCTGTGGCGGAGCGGTCAGCGTGACCTCGTATCGGTCGTCATCACCCGGTCGCAAGTTGGCCTGCGCTCCCGACATGGCATCGGCTTTCGCCGCCTCGGCAAGTTCGGCGTAGTTATCGAGGACTGCGACTCGGAACACATAGTGGGCATCGCCGAGAGGCACTTCATGCCCCGCGATGACTGCGACGACGGGTGCGACGAACTCAAGTCGGAAAGGACCTCCGCCCTCGACCACACCGAGAAGCTCAGAGTCGATCATGCTTAGCCCTAGCGTCGCGTCCGACCACCGACTGGAAACGGTCTCGCCGCGAATCAGAGCCTCAGCCTCACCCAAGGTTCGAAGGTCGTCGTCCTCGAGGTCCGGGGGCAAAGAGAACTCGACACCGGTCACCGTCTGCACGAACGCGAGGGAACGCACGATCTCGAGGAAGTCCTGTGGGAACTCTGTGCCGATCGGGAGCTCGTCTGGTTCACCGACGGCGCGATCACCGATGGTCATCCCGAGGCGGTTGGGCCGGTGGAGAGCGTGCAGGAACCGAAAGGATGCGAGCAGACCTCGGGGGACGGCTGGACTTCCGGCCAGGTATCGCAGATTGAGCTTCAAACTCGGAGGATTCGCCTTGACTGTCGCGACGACCCTGATCGCGCCACTG
>JANMRJ010000924.1:0-4033 GCA_031370985.1 Acidimicrobiales bacterium | reverse complement strand
CGACGGCGGCACCCGCACCGACGACCGGCCCCGTGACGGCGGGCCTCGGCCCGAGCACCGCCCGGGCACGCCCCAGCCGCCCTCCGATCCCAACGACCCCGCCAACCGCCGAGGCCGGCGCCGGCGGGGCCGGGAGCGGGGCGAGCGGGAGGTGCTGCCGGAGCGGGGCGGCCAGGCCGAGGGTGAGTATCAGGGCGACCCGATCGCGGTGGAGGGCCTGCTCGACCTGCGCGAGGAGGGCTTCGGCTTCCTGCGCACGAACGGCTACCTGGCCAGCCTGCACGACGTGTACGTGTCGCTCAGCCAGGTCCGCCGGTTCGGCCTGCGCAAGGGCGACACCATCAAAGGCGCCAGCCGTCCCGCCGGCAGCAGCGAGAAGTACCCGGCCCTGCTCCGCATCGACACGGTGAGCGGCATGACCGCGGACGAAGCCCGCCAGCGGCCCCGCTTCGAGGACCTCACCCCGCTCTTCCCCGACGAGAAGCTCCGCCTCGAGGTGCCGGGCGAGCCCGCCAACATGGTGGCCCGCATCTGTGATCTGGTGTCGCCTATCGGCAAGGGCCAGAGGGGCCTGATCGTGTCGCCGCCCAAGGCGGGCAAGACCACCGTCCTGAAGCAGATCGCCCACTCCATTGAGGTCAACAACCCCGAGGTCCACCTCATGGTGCTGCTCGTGGACGAGCGGCCCGAGGAGGTCACCGACATGCGCCGGTCGGTGAAGGGCGAGGTCATCGCCTCCACCTTCGACCGACCGTCCGAGGAGCACACCCAGGTGGCCGAGCTGGCCATCGACCGGGCCAAGCGCCTGGTCGAGATGGGCAAGGACGTGGTCATCGTCCTCGACGGGATCACCCGCCTGGCCCGGGCCTACAACCTGGCCGCGCCGACCACCGGGCGGATCATGTCGGGCGGCCTGGCCACCGAGGCGCTCTACCCGCCCAAGAAGTTCTTCGGCTCGGCCCGGAACCTGGAGGAGGGCGGCTCGCTCACCATCCTGGCCACCGCGCTCATCGAGACCGGCTCCAAGATGGACGAGGTCATCTTCGAGGAGTTCAAGGGCACCGGCAACATGGAGCTGCGCCTCGACCGCCGGCTGGCCGAGCGGCGGATCTACCCGGCGCTCGATGTCAACGCCAGCTCCACCCGCCACGAGGAGCTCCTCTTCGACGCCAGCCAGCTCCACCAGGTCTGGAAGCTCCGGCGTGTGCTCAACGCCCTTGAGCCCGGCGCCGGCCTCGAGCTGCTCATGGACAAGATCAAGCACACCAAGAGCAACGACGAGTTCCTGAGCGAGATCGCCAAGGCCCCGTAGCGGCGCTGCCGGCGCCGGAACACCTGCGTTCTGTGTACCGGAGAGCGTCAAAACGTAACGTTTCCATACACGGAACGATGGGGCTACGTTGCCGGGCATGGACGGGTGGGCGGAAGTCGTGCCAGGGGACAGCCACGACCCTCTGCGCCCGGAGGAGTTGCGGGCCTACTTCGACGGTGCCGAGCCGGGATGGCGTCACGCCCAGGCGCCCGGGCACCAGATCCCCCGCCGGCAGGTGGTGGCCGAGGCCGTGGCCAGGCTCGACGCTGCGTCGGGGCAGACCATGGTGCTGCTGGTCGGCCCGGCCGGGCAGGGCCGGAGCACGGCGGTGCGCCAGGCGGCCGTCGACCTCGCCGAGCGCGGGCACCGCGTCCTGTTCCGGACGCGTGGCGCCGGCCTCGACGGCCCCACCGTTGCCGCCCTGCCGGCCGGGCCGGTCTACGTGCTGGTCAGCGACGACGCCGAGGAGGTCTCCGCCGGCCTCGAGGCGGGGGTCGAGGCCCTCTGCCGAGCCGGCCGGCGCGATGTCCACTGGCTGCTGACCGCACGCGACGACGACTGGCGGGACGCCTTCCGAGGCGATGGCCGGGGCGTCGAGCCATCGTGGGACCGACTGATCGAGCTGTGGCCCGCCCGTGGCGCCCGCACGACCACGCTCGCCGTCACCGCCGAGGACGCAGCCAGCATCGTGGATGCCTGGGGCACCGTGGCCACGGCGGACGACCGGCTCGGCGCCGACGGCCTAGGGGACGCCGCCGGCCGGCAACTGGCCGATGAGCTGACGGCCGCCGACGACCTGCTGGGGGCGTCACTGGCCCTGCGTCACGGCCCCGACGGACTGAGCGCCCATGTGCGGGCGGCGCTGGACTGGCTCCCCGCCGGCGTGGTCCGGGCGTTCCGGTACGCAGCCGTCGCCGGCGCGGTCCGGGTGGACGATGTCGACCTGGCCGCGCTCGCCGGGCTGGCCGGCGTTGGCGGGGTGGCCATCGCCGAGGCGCTCGCCTTCGCCGGGCTGGCCTCGGCGACGAGCGCCGGCGTCCTGCGCGTCCGCCATCCCGCCATCGCCCGAGCTGGCTTCGCCCTGGTCGACGAGGCCGACCTCGCCCCGCTCTTCGTGGACCTGGTGCGCGCCGGCGCCGGCCGGGCCGTCATGACTTGCGCGCCGACGCTGGCGGGCCGGCTGCAGGAACTGGGTGTGGACCGCGCTCGTGCCGACCAGGTCGCGTGCGCCTGTGCCGATGCCGCGGCCACGATGTCCGACCGCCTGCTCCTCACCATCGCCCACGCCGTGACCTACCGCCGGGCGGGACGGACGGCGGAGGCCGCCGAGCTCCTGCGTGCGCCGCTCGCGTCCGCCGCCGGCGCCGGCGACTGGGCAACACTCGGCCGGCAGTACCTGCTGGAGCTGAGCCAGGCCCAAGCGGACACGGGCGACCACGACGAGGCCGTCGGCCTGGCTGCCCTGGCCCTGGCCGACCTGGGCGGCCTCGACCGTCCGACGACCACCGACGTGAAGCTGGCCCTGGCCCATCTCGGCAACCTGTGCATGCAGCTCGACGAGCATCAATTGGAGCCGCGCCACCTCCGGTTGTTGCAGGTCACCGCCCACCTCGGCCCGCGGTTCACCCCAAAGTGGGACCAGCGGGCCCGGAGTGACTTCCGCCGGTTCGGCGTCTACGCGGATGACGCCGGCGTGCCGGCGTGCCCCCTGGCCGACGCCTTCGCCTGGCTCGCTGACGAGGTCGAGCGGACGGTCACGGCGCCCCTCGCCGGGCTGCTGGTCGCCGGCCCGCTTGCCACCGCAGGCGCCGGCCCGCCCGGTTTGCACCAGCTCCAGGCCACCCTGGGCGCCATCGCCACCCACTGAGGGCCCCGACGACCCGATCGGGGTGGTCGCTCGTTTGGTCAATGAGCCGTGCTAGCCGACGCCCGATTGACCAGATGTCCAGGGGCCGGCAGGGTCGACGGGCGATGCTCGGTGCTCGTCGAGTTCGTGCTGGCCGTGCTGGCCGTACTGGCGTTCGGCGGCATGCTCGTGATCTAGGAGCTGAACAGGACCTGGACCCAGCAGCCGCCGTCGGCGTCGGTCCAGGCGCCGACGCCGACGAGCGCGAAGGCGCCGGTCAGGATGTTGCGCCGATGGCCGGGTGAGGCCATCCAGCGGTCCTCCAGGAGGGCCGTGTCGCAGGGCGCCGATGTGCCGATGTTGTCGCCCCAGGTGGCGCCCGGGCGGCAGCCGGTGACGGCCGGGCCGGCGCCGGGGTCATGGGCCAGGATGCCGCTGCGGGCAAGTTGCTCGGCGTAACGGGAGGCGACGCCATCCAGGCAGGCGTCTCGGGTGACCGCCCCGAGGCCGTTGGCACGGCGGTCACGGTTGGTGAGGGGGGCGACCTCCGCCTCGGCCGTCGTCACCCGAGCCGGGCGGGCCGGCGTTGCGGTCGTCGTCGTGGCGGGCACCGTTGCGGCGGGCACCGTCGTGGTGGGCAGCGTCGTGGTGGTGGGAGGCGTGGTGGGCTGCGGTGCGGTCGTGCTCGTGGTGGTGGCGAGGGTCGATGCCGGCGCCGTCGTGGTAGGCGCCGGCGCTCCGATCGTGCTGGCCGGCGTCCCGCCCGAGTCGGTGGGGGCCGCCGGCGCCTCATTCACCGCCGGGGCGACGACCGAGGTGACCGGCTCGCCCCCGACGGCGCCGCCGGCGGCGCCGTCGGGGGCGATCGGCGCCAC
>JANMRJ010000919.1:0-1801 GCA_031370985.1 Acidimicrobiales bacterium | reverse complement strand
GTCCGTAGGCGAGGGCCGGCTTGTAGGGCGCGGTCCGCAGGCCGTCGCCGACCATGGCGGCCTGCGTCTCCGGGTCGAGCTGTGTGCCGCCGTACTGGGCACGCGCCCAGCGGACGTGATCGCCCGACGTCGAGGCGATCGAGCCGGCAGCGCCGGCAGCCGTGACGACCGAGGTGAACGGCGCGACGGGCGTCCCGTCGGACAGGTCGATTGCTGGCAGTTTCGGGTCCGTGCCGACGAAGCGATAGTTGCGCACCAGCGGTCCCTTCGGCTCCTCGACCGACTGGTAGAACGTGCGATCGAGGCCGAGCGGGGTAAAGAACCGGGCGCGCAGCTGTTCCGCGACGGAGCCGCCGACGACGGCTTCGGCGACGAGGCCGAGGATCAGGTAGTTCGTGTTCGAGTAGTGCCATGACTCGCCGGGTCTGCCGTACGGTTTGCCGACGTAGGACAGCGAACGGGCGGCATCCCAGACGCGGCTCGGCTTGATCAGAAGCGCCTTGTCGACGCCTGCCTGGAAGAAGAAGTCGCGCAGCCCGCTGGTGTGGTCGAGCAGCTGACGGACGGTGATCGCCCGGGAGATGCCGAGGGTCGGCAGGTACGAACGCACCGATGCGTCGAGGTCGAGCCGGCCGTCCTCGGCAAGCGCCAGGATGAGTGCCGCGGTGAACGTCTTCGAGACGCTCGCAACGGGGAATGCCGTGTCGTCGGTCACTTTGCGTTTCGCGGCGATGTCGGCAAGACCGGCCGCTCCGTGCCAGACCGAGCCATCGGCGAAGAGGATCGACGCTGTGATGCCCGGGATCCCGTACTTTGCCCGGATGCGCTCGAGGCGCGCGTCGAGGGCGGCACGCAGCAATCGCGTCGCGCTCGCCGAACCGTGACGTGGCGAGGCCGTCGCGCCGAGGGAGCCACTGGGCCGCGAACTGCTGCCCGGCCCACGGGTCGCGATCGTCCCGTCGCTCCCTGACGCGGCGGGCTGGGCGGTCGCGGTTCCCGGGGCGACGGACGGATCGGATGGCGTCGGCCGCGGGCTGGGCCCGACACCGGCGATGGCCACGCCGGGGGACGCATCGATCCCAACCTGGTCGGCCGGGGCCGCCATCAACGGCGCACCGACCCACGCGCCGACGACGACCACTGTCGCGACGAGGGCGATGAATGGTCGGCGGAGCCCTCGATTCATGAGTGGCGACGAGGCGACATGATGGCCGCATCCTAGCGCGAGCGTGTCACCTGTACCATCGACCGATGACCCAAGACGTCAGCGCTCCCTCACTCCTCCGTTCTGTCGGCCTCCTGGCCGATGGGCCCGCGGTCTGGGGGCGACCCGTCCAGGCCCAGGGACCGGGGGTCTTCGTCGTCGAGGCGCCGGCTCCACTGCCCTCCGCACCGATCGAGTTGACCCGCGTCGGCAAATGGATCGAGCGGGTCGACACGCTCCGCCTCGACGGCGAGGTGCCGACCTCGAAGGCCGTGGCGGCTCGCATCGGGTCCTTCTGGCTCCCGTCACAGACCGTCCTCTACATCGGGACCTCCGAGGCGTCGGTGGCGCGGCGGGTGGCCGCGATCACCATGACCGAGCTGGGCGCCCGTCGCCCGGCAGCGGGCGGCCACTGGCTCAAGACGCTGCGCTCGCTCGATGGACTGAAGGTCTGGTGGGCGGCGACCGCGGCGACCGAGGAATACGAGGACGCCCTGCTCGCCGCGTTCGCTGCCGGTGTCCCGGAGGCTGACCTGGCGGCACTGCCCGACCGGAGCGTGGTGCTCCCCTGGGCGAATCTCCGCCGCCCGACCGGCG
>JANMRJ010001078.1:0-3561 GCA_031370985.1 Acidimicrobiales bacterium | reverse complement strand
GTCGAATTCAGGTAGCCAGTGACGAGTTGCTTAGCCTCTTGACGCACATCCTGGACGGCACGAGCCTGTTGGGTGGCGTAGTTGCTGAGGGCCTCGCGTGGGTTGACTTCGCTGTCGGTCGTGAGCCGTGGAGGAGGGAGGAGGAGCACCCGCGGCTGTCGCCGCTCGATCCTGCGCTTGAGCTGCGGGAGGTATGAAAGTAGGTGGCCCCACTCGGCGACAGGATCGTTGAACGGCTTACGCCATGAGACGACTGTGAGTTGCAGGTTCGAGAGAACCCAGAGTTCCTCAGGTTGCTCAAGCTGGTGCCAGTCGCGAGTGACGAGCGCATCGAAGCCGTCGTGCGCAGCCCGCAGGTAGATCAGCCAATCAGGTGTTCCTGCTTCCGTCAGTCCACGATCGTGGTCGTAGACGTGTACGGCTTCGACCGTTGAGTCGACGGTTCGCAAGTCGAACCCTGGCGGCCTTGGGAAGTTCTGATCCAAGGAGGAGCCGCAGTGTCATGCAGCGCGACGGAGTCGGTCCTCCAGGGCGATAGCGTCATCCACCTGCTCGGCATCAAGCTCCGGATAGAGGGCGACGATGCGCGGCGTGTCCAGCCCCCGGTCATGGCGTAGAGCGTGGAGTGCCGCAGTCGGTATCCTCGTGGCGCGTACGACTGGTTCGCCACCCATAACCCATGGCGAGATCATCGTGAGCTGTGAAGGAGCGAGTAGGTCAGGCCCCCACAAGCGCTTCCGCCCAAGCTCGGCGATGGGCTCCATGAGGTTGAACACGTTGAGGAAGCCCGCCATCCCGTCGAGTATCTGCTGCCCGCTCAGCCTGTCGACCGTCTCCTCGCCGATGAGGAAAAGCGAGCCGTTGCTGCGGACTTCGGTGACCTGCTGGGCAGCATCCGCCATGATCTGACGAAGAGCAGCGACCCGTGTGGCCGCTGCTGGGCGATCGTGACCCTGTTGACGGAGCCACGCGAGTAGCCGAGCGAAACCCAGGTCACGGTAGGACCACGCCTTCGGCCTGGTACGCGGGTAGTCCGGCACGAGCACGCTCGCGTCGGCCCAGTCGTAGAGCGTGCGCGCCGGGACACCCGAGAGCTGTCCAGCGCGCTCGGCGGAGTACTGACCGCGAGGGTGGCGGAACGCGAAGAGCACGAGCTCTTGCTCGATGATCGTGAGGGCGCGACTGGTGCCCGTCACGCGGCACCCCGTCTGACCTAGCCGTGGTGGAGAGCCCACGTCTCCACTTCGGTCCAGTCCCAGACGACCGACCGGCCCACCCGCCCAAGCGGCGAAGGGAACTCGCGCTGAGCGGCCTTTGCCCACTTGCGGACCGCCTCCCGGGATACTCCGAGGCGGCGTCCGATCTCAGCGCCTGACACCAATTCTGCCTTCACACAACCAGGTTGCCACATGTCAACCGCTTGGGTCCATGGCAACTTGGCGTCGACGCCCATGAGCGCTGGCAGGATGCAGTTGGTCCTTCTGTGGTCCTTCAGAGGAAGGACCACAGCGGGTTGTGGCGGTCACCGGCGGACAGCGTTTCCGCAGGTCAGGGCATGTTTCAGCCCATCGGCGCAGGTCAGCCGGTGCGCCGTAACAGAACTACGACATTTGACGTTTTTGGGCCTTGAGAGAACGCCGTTAGAAATAGGGAATCGACGGACGGCCCTCAGGCCGGCGAGTGGACCCCTTCGAGCTCCTGTTTCGTGGCGGGGCCGACGCCTTCGGCGACATCGACGCGTACGGTGCGACCACCGTCGTGCCACAGCCGGACCACGGCGCGGCTTGAGGCCCAGTGGTGGGCGAGCCGGGGCGCGACCGGCTGCGGGTTTCCTCCATCGCTGGCTCGGAGGCCAACGTCGAGGCTGAGCGGGCGCCGGTTGTCGGGCCCGGTGGGGTCGAGCAGGTCGCCAATGGTGACCCCGACACTCACTGCCAGCCCGAAGAGCTCATCGATGGTCACGTTTCGGCTCTTGCCCTCGACCGCGCTCACCGTCGAACGTCCCCATCCGTGGCAGAGATGGGCCATACGGGCGGCCAGTTGGTCCTGGGTCATCCTCCTGAGGATGCGGTAGGCCCGTAGGTTCTCGGCCAGTGCGTCCGATGGTCGACCGAGGCCGGGCGTCGGGACGCCGGTGAACTTGTCGTACGGACCCCGCCTGTTGACCGCCGGCGCGTTCCGTTCATCAGATCTTTCGGACTCAGTGACCGTCCCGCAAAGCCGGTCGTCCATCTCGAATTCCTCCCTCGTGCGCCGTCTCCCCGCACTTCACCCTGCCGGGGACGATGAACGCCACCGGCGAAGCCTCCGAAGTATATCAGTTGAACTGATTGCTCAGTGGTCACGCGACTCTCAGTCGCCTCCCGACATCTCCGCAGGCCCGTCGGGGGGCGGAAGGTTTGCTGCTCAGTTCGCCGGCATCGCCGCCACGGGGGCGACCAGCTTGAACCGGGCACCGGTTGGGTCGGTCGCCGTCGCCAGGCGGCCGTACGGCGTGTCCACGGCGGGTTCCACGATGGCGCCACCCAGAGCTACGGCCTTCTCCAGCGTGGCGTCGGTGTCGTCGGTTCCGAAGTAGACCGACCAGTGGGCCGGGACGCCTTCGGGGAGGAGCGCGGAGCCGTCCATGATCCCCGCCAGCATGGTCTCGCCGTCGACCAACACGGTGTAGCGGAAGTCCGGCGAGTCACCCAGGACGCGGACGTCACAGCGGAACGCGGTCTGGTAGAAGGCCACGGCGGCGTCGTAGCCCCTGGTGTGCAGCTCGAACCAGCTCGGCGTAGAGGCCTCACCAAAGACCCGGAAGCCGCCGAACACGCCGGCCTGCCAGAGGCCGATCACCGCGCCGGCGCCGTCGCCCAGATAGGCCATTGTGCCGAGGTCAGCGACGGCCATCGGCTCAACCTGGACATGGCCGCCGTTCGCCGTAGCCAACTCGATCGTCTTGGCCGAGTCGTCGGTGGCAAGGTAGACCGACCAGATGTCCGGTATGCCGGCGCCGGCCTGGCTGGCCATGCAGCCGGCAATAGGGTCGCCGTCCTTGGTGAAGTTGAAGTAGCCGCCGAACTCGGGGTTCGGCTCGTCGGCGGCCCACCCGAGGAGCTCGCAGTAGAAGTCGCGGCTCCGGCTGGTGTCGGAGGTCATGAGGTCGACCCAGCACGGTGCTCCGTTGGGTGCGGTCTCTCGGGTGGGCATGGCAGGCTCCTTCGTGTCGTCCGGACGATGTCAGTGTTGTCGATGTCTGGCTGCCGCAGAACTCATCGGCGCCGCCGCTGGACCGCGAGCCCAGCCGGCACGCCCAAGGCTGGGAGGCCGGCGGCGAGGAAGAACCAGCGCTCGGACGGCTTGTCGTTTCCCGCCGGAGGTCGCGGGGCGAGTGCCAGGAGGGCGTTGGGCTCCGTCGCCCAGCAGAGCGACGATGTCCAACCGTTGGCGGAACGTTGCAGCAGGAGCCCGACTCGCTGGCCGACGGGGACCTCCAGGCCGCACGACGCGCCACTGGCCGCGGCCACGACCTCGACCTGGCCACCAACGCCACCTTTGACGCTGCGTTCGACATCG
>JANMRJ010000807.1:0-1155 GCA_031370985.1 Acidimicrobiales bacterium | reverse complement strand
CCTTGAGTCCGGGTGCCGTGCGGAGGATGTCGGCCACGACGGAACCCGCGTCGACGACCTGTTCGAAGTTGTCGAGCACCAGCAGGACGCGCTTGCCGCTCAGCCACTCGACCAGGACGTCACGGCCAGACCGGCCACCTGACTCCGCAAGCCCGATCTCGCCCGCGATTCGCGACGCGACGAGGGCGGGGTCTCGAACCGACTCCAGCGGGACGAAGAAGACGCCGTCGGGGTAGTCATCGGCCGCGGCTGCTACCTGCAATGACAGCCGTGTCTTGCCGGTTCCGCCGGGCCCGGTCAGGGTCACCAGGCGGTTCGTCGCCAGCAGGTGGCCCGCCGTGGCCAGTTCCTCCTCCCGACCAACGAACGAGGTCAGCTGGGTGGGCAGGTTGTTGGGTCGCGCATCGAGCGTCGCGAGGGGCGGGAACGTCGCCGCGAGGTCCGGGGCCGCCACCTGGTACACGTGCTCGGGCTCGCGCAGGTCCTTGAGCCGGTGGGCCCCGAGGTCCTGGAGGACGACACCCGCCAGCGAACTGCCGGCGAGCGCGCGGATGGCCTCCGAGGCCAGGATCTGGCCGCCATGGGCCACGGCGGCGATCCGGGCTGCGCGGTTGATGGCCAGCCCGACGAGGGTGCCACCCACGGTTGCCACGTCGCCGGCATTGAGTCCCATCCGCACCCGAATCGGGGCGTCGTCCGGCCAGGCCTCGGTTGCCAGGGCGCGTTGCGCGGCGATGGCGGCGCCGACGGCATCGGCCGCCGTCGGAAACGCCACGAAGAACGAGTCACCCTCGGTGCCCTGTTCGCGCCCACCGTGAGCGACGAAGGCGGCCCGCAGCAACTCGCGGTGGCGCTCCCGGAGCAGCGCGTAGCGGGGCGTGCCGATCGCCTGCTCGAGCCGGGTCGAGCCTTCGATGTCGGAGAAGAGGAAGGCGAGGGTGCCCGGTTCGCCGGTGGGGACGGGAGCGGCGAGGTCGGTCATGAGCTCCTGGACGGGCCGCCTCAGTGCTGCAGGGCGTCGCTGGCTGCCCGCAGGCGTGTCGCCACGCCGCGCAGGATCGCGAGGGTCACCGCCGGATTGGCCAGGAGCGCAGCCTCGAAGTCCCAGGCCGCGATCGCGAGGCAGGTCGTCGACTCCTCGGCGGCCACCATGGC
>JANMRJ010000800.1:0-1405 GCA_031370985.1 Acidimicrobiales bacterium | reverse complement strand
ACATCATGACGGCCGTGGTTGGCGAGGCCGAGCCGTTCGAGGTGACCATGGCCACCTCGCCGATGGTCACCGTCACGCTCCTCGGCACCTACCGGATCGACGTGGGCGGCACCGAGATCCGGGCCGGCCTCCGGGCCAAGGCCCGGGAGCTCCTCGCCTTCTACCTGCTCCACCCCGCCGGCACGACCCTCGACGCCGCCGTCGAGGCCCTGTGGCCCGAAGCCGACCCCGGTCGGGGCTCGGAATGGTTCTGGACCGCCCTCGGCAACCTCCGCAGCCGCCTGCGCGACGCCACCGGCGAGAAGAAGCTCAAGGTGATCGAGCGCGACGGCGACCGCTACCGCGTCGAGCCCCTGTTCGACGTCGACCTGTGGCGCCTCGAGCAGGCCCTGAAGGAGGGGGCCGCCGGCCCCGACGACTTCGTGCGGGCCGCGGCGTATGACCGGGTGGCCCAGACCTACGCCGGCGACCTGCTGGCTGGCGCCGACTGGGCGTGGGCCGAGACACCCCGAGAGGACCTGCGTCAGCGGGTGCTCGACGTGCAGGTGTGGCTCGGCGACATCCGGTGGGCGTCAGGCGACGCCCGCGGCTCCTGGCAGGCGCTCCAGCGGGCCGTCGAGGTCGACCCCTACGCCGAGCAGATCTACCGGCGCATCATGCGCCTGCAATCGAAGCTCGGCCGCCCCGACGACGCGATCGCTACCTACCGGCGTCTCCAGGCCCGCCTGGTCGAGATCGACCTGGAGCCCACGCCGGAGAGCGAACAGCTCCACGCCGAGCTGAGCGGCGCCCCTGCATCCTGAACGTCAGGCGTCGTAGGGAACTTCAGGCCGTCGTCAGGAACTTCAGGGCCGCGGTGGCCAGGGTCACCAGCGCCGGGCAGCCGCCCTGGCTCTCGGGCACCGTGGCCGAGAGCAGGATGCGCTGGCCCTTGCCGTCGTCGATGAGGGTCACGTCGAGGCAGTCCCGCCCCGGCGCCTCACCCGGCTTGCCGTAGATCCGGGCCGATGTCCCGATCACCTTGGCCACTGCCGGCTCGAGCCAGCCCTCGGCGCCCAGCAGGGCGGAGGTGACGCCGGTGACATCGGCCGGCGCCAGCTTGAACCGCTCCGACATGGGGATCTCGTTGTTGAGCACGACGCGGCGGACCGACTCGCTCATCTCGTAGAGGTTCGAGCATTGGCCCTCGGGGCACTCGGTGAACACCTTGCCGTTCCGGGCCGGCACCGTGACCGTCCGGCCTGCCTCGGAGAGGGTCATCGCCGGCGACGAGCGCAGGTTACCGCCGACGGTGTACGAGCGCTGGATCACCGTGGTCGGCAAGTTGCGGGACGGGGACAGGAACGCCTCGTTGAGCCAGTCCACGCCGGCGATCTCGACCAACAGGTCGTAGTCGGCGTTGGAG
>JANMRJ010001067.1:0-3664 GCA_031370985.1 Acidimicrobiales bacterium | reverse complement strand
CCGGACGCCGAGCGGAGCGCGGCCCCGATGGGGGGAGTTCGAGGGGGGCAGGTTTCCTTCCCCCCTCGAGATCTACCCGCGGTAGTGGGCGAATGCCTTGTTCGATTCGGCCATCTTGTGGACATCGTCCCGGCGCTTGACCGACGACCCCGTGGTGTTCGAGGCATCGAGCAGCTCGTTGGCCAGGCGCTCGGCCATGGTCTTCTCGCGGCGCTGGCGGGAGTAACCGACCAGCCAGCGGATGGCCAGCGTGGAGGCCCGACGAGGCTTGACCTCGATCGGCACCTGATAGGTGGCGCCACCGACCCGCCGGCTCTTGACCTCGAGCTGAGGCTTCACGTTGTCCATGGCCCGCTTCAGCGTGGCCACCGGCTCGGCGCCGGTCTTTTCCTTGATGATTTCGAGCGCGCCATAGACGATGCGCTCAGCGGTGGAGCGCTTGCCGCGCACCAGCACCTTGTTGACAAACTGGGTGACGAGAACCGACCGGTAGATGGGGTCGGGCATCAGCTCGCGCCGCGGCGGCGGGCCTTTCCGAGGCATGGCTAACCCTTCTTGGCGCCGTAGCGGCTACGGGCCTGCTTACGATCGCGGACGCCGGAGGCATCGAGCACCCCGCGGATGATCTTGTACCGGACCCCGGGCAGGTCCTTCACCCGGCCACCACGCACGAGCACGATCGAGTGCTCCTGCAGGTTGTGGCCGACGCCGGGGATGTAGGCCGTGACCTCCTGGCCGGTGGTCAGCCGCACGCGGGCGACCTTGCGCAGGGCGGAGTTGGGCTTCTTGGGCGTGTGCGTGTAAACGCGGGTGCACACCCCCCGGCGCTGCGGGGCGCCTTTGAGAGCCGGGGTCTTCGTCTTCTCAGACTTGGACTCGCGGCCCTTACGAACGAGCTGGGCGATGGTGGGCACGAAGGACGATCTTAGCGGTTCGCCATGACCTGCATTGACGGGCAGTCGATGAGGCGGCTGTCGGCGGTGACGAGAACGAGTTCGTAGACCGCCGCCGTCGCCGCAAGGAAGCGGTCCGCCGGATCGTCATGGGCCAGTTCGACACGACGGCTGGCAACCGCGACGCGGCGGTCGAGCACCGCTTCGCGCATGGGGACGTTCGCCAGCCATGTGTCCACCCAGACCGTCGGGGACGGACCGATGTCGATCCTGCCCTTCTCGGCCAGAAGCAGGGCCTCCCACACGCTGATTGGCGACAGCCACAGCTCGGTTCTCGCATCTTCGAGTATGGCCTTCACGTCGGTACCGAGGCGCTGCGGTTCGAGGTGGCCCCACAACCAGATGTGGGTATCGAGGAGCACCCTCACTGGCGAAGCACCTCCCATTCCTCTGGGTCGGCCGCCGGCGCAACGATGTCGCCCACGATCTCGCCGGTGCCTCGCGCTGAGCCGAGCCAGGACCGGCCCCCGATGGCCGGCGGAGGCCCGATCTCGGCGATCGGCTCGCCGCGACGGGTGACCAGCACCGACTGCCCAGTCGTACGAACCCGCTCCAGCACGGCAAGGCAGGTGGCCTTGAACTCCGAGATGGCGATGCTCTCCATGTGACCGACCGTAGCAGTGGACCATGGTCAACGTCCATGGTCCATCGAGTGATGTACAAGTGCCATGGGCATCGTACACTTTGGCATGGGTGACCGGGAGGTGATGGCCAGCGAGTTCAGGCAGCAATGCCTCTCGCTGCTCGACCAGGTGGAGCACACGAAGGCCCGGATCGTGATCACCAAGCGTGGCCGGCCGGTCGCCCGGCTGGTCCCGCTCGACGATGGCGACGTGCCGGCACCGACGCTGGGGAGCGTTCGCCTCCTGGCGGAGGACGACGAGGTCTACTTCTCGACGGGCGAGCCGTGGTCTTCGGATGGGTGACGCGAGTCGGTGATCGTGTTGCTCGACACCCATGCCATCCTCTGGTGGCAGGCCGACAACGGGCGGCTCTCGGCCCGGGCGGCGCGTGAGATCGCCCGTGCCGACACGGTCCTCGTCAGCCCCGTCTCGTGCTGGGAGATCGGCGTCCTCCTTGGCAAGGGGCGGATCGCCCTCGATCGGGATGTCCAGCACTGGGTCCGCGACCTCCTGGCCCAGGACTCGGTGACGCCGGCCCAGCTCACACCCGAGGCTGCGACTGCGGCGGCACTGCTTCGACGCGACGGGTTCCGTGGCGACCCCGCCGACCAGTTCCTGTACGCGACTGCGGCCGCCCACGCCGCCGGCTTCGTCACCAAGGACGAGACGATCCACGCCTTCGCTCGCAGCCGGCGGGATGTCACCGCCATCTGGTGATGCCCGTGCCTCCGTCACGGAGGCCTCTTGCTACAGTGGTAGCACCATGGACACGATAGGGGTACGCGAGCTGCGTCAGAATGCGAGCGCGCACCTGCGGCGGATCAAGGCCGGCGAGATGTTGTGCGTCACCGACCGGGGCGAGCCGGTGGCGGTCCTGATGGGGACAGCCGATGTCGTACGCGAGGGCGTCGGCGAACTCATCATGGGACTCGTCCGGGCTGGCGCGTACCCCGACCTCGACGCTGCGTTGGCAGCAGGCGTCGGCGAGCTCGTTCGGCAGGCCCGCGGCCGGTTGGTCGACGAGGCCATCGTCAAGGGGTACGGGCTCCGTCCCCAAGAACCGGATCCGTGGGTCGAGGAGGCCTCGTCCCGGGTCCTTGCCGATCTCGAGCCGTGGTAGCCCGCGGCGAGGTGTGGTGGGCCGACCTCCCTGCGCAGGGACGGAGACCGGTCCTGGTCATGACTCGTAGCGCAGCCATACCGGTCCTCAACCGGGTGGCGGTCGTTCCTGCCACCCGGACCGTACGCAGTATCCCCACCGAGGTCGTCCTCGGACCCGACGACGGGATGCCCGACCACTGTGCCCTGTCGTTCGACAACATCGTCACCGTGCCGAAGGCCATTCTCACGGACCGCATCTGCGCCCTCGGCCCCGCCCGTTTGCACGAGGCCTGCCAGGCCTGGGCCGACGTGGTGGACTGTTGAGAAGGACGACTCAGCGGACCTGGTCCTCGTCACCGGCGGCTGACGGACTGCTCGTCGATGCAGGTGTTGGCGAACCGTAGACAAGCGCAGTGGCCGCCAGGAAGCGGTCGGCCGGGTCGTCGTGAGCCAGATCGACCCGCGCCGGCTCTCCATGGCCACATGACGGGTCAGCGGCGCCTCCGCATGGGCATGGCGCCCAGTTGCCTGTCGATCCAATCGGCCGGTGACGGGTCGAGCCTGACGCGACCCTTGTCCGCCAGGACCAAGCCGACGACGGTGGCCACCTTCCCGATGGTCTCGGCATTGCGCTCCACGAAGTCGACGGCCTCGCCGCCCAGGTCGGCCGCCTTGTCGACGACCGCCTCACCCGCGTCGGCCACGGCCGAGGCGGCCCCGAGAGGGGCCTCCTTGGCCCGCCGGCGGCAGTCGGCGTCGAAGGGGTTGCACAGGCCGTGGCCGTCGGGGTCGATGAAGTTGACCGGGTCGCCGTTGACATAGGCGTAGCGGTTCATGGTCAGGGGGTCGACACCCACCGACAGGTCCGCTTGGGGCTGGGAGGCCCGGTAGGTGTCGGGGGTGAGGAAGGTGGCCCTCGCCGGGTCGTAGGTGCGGCTGCCCATCTGGTACTGGCCGGTCATCGCGTCTCGGCGCCCGCCCCGGTGG
>JANMRJ010000697.1:0-1968 GCA_031370985.1 Acidimicrobiales bacterium | reverse complement strand
ACGCCGGCGACACGTCAGACTGGGGGTCCTTGGTTAGGCGGGTCTGGTTCTTCCCGTTGGCGTCCATGACGTAGATCTCCGAGTTGCCGTCGCGGTCGGACTCGAAGACGATCTTGGAGCCGTCGGGGGACCACGACGGGTAGGACTCGGTCGAGCGGCTGTCGGTGAGCTGCACCCGCCCCGACCCGTCCGCATTCATGGCATAGATGTCGAGGTCGTCCTTCTGGTTGCTGGCAAAGACGATCTTGCCGGGGCCGCCACCGGTGACCGACGGCAGGTTGTCCTCACCCCCTCGCGTGACGACGAGAGCGATCGCCGCGATTAGGAGCAGGACAACCGATCCGCCGAGCGCGCCGACCACCGGGCTGGGCCGGTCGTCGGAGTAGGCCGGGAGCATCGCCCTCAGTCTGCCAGGAGCAGGTCAGCTGTCACGCCCCCACGCCGAGTAGGGGCCGGTGAAGAGCGCCGGCACACCGCCGGTATGTACGAAGACAGTGCGGGCGGACGGTCCCACCGAGCCGTCGCGGCGGGCGGCGACCAGCCCGGCCAGGGCCTTGCCGGTGTAGACGGGATCGAGCACGAGGCCCTCGGAGCGGGCGGCGAGCAGCAGGGCCTCGCGGCACTCCTCGGTGGGCGCGCCGTAGTACGGGCGCCGGCCCTCGGCTTCCAGGCGGTCGGCCGCCTCGTCGATCGCCGCCTGGACCGCGTCGTAGTCCAACGGCGCGTCCGCCGGGCCGGTCCAGATCACCTGGGGGCCGAGGAGCTCGACGAGCAGCACGTTGCCCGTGGCCACCGCGGGGCGGGGGCCGGCGATCACGACGGCGCAATCCAGGCCCAGCCGGTTGGCCGCCGCGGCCGTCATGCGAACGTGGTTGCTCTGCGGCCCGCCCCCCGTCACCAGCACGTCGGCGCCCTGGGCTAGAGCGTCGGCGCAGAGGTAGGAGAGCTTCCGGGCCTTGTTGCCGCCACCGCCCAGGCCGGTGACATCGTCCCGCTTCACCCAGAGCGCGCCGGGGTCCATCCCGAGGGCGGCGCCGAGCCGATCGGCCGGCTCCAGCGGGGTCGGCAGGACGACCAGCGGCAGGCGCCGATCGAGGGCTGAGTTTCCTCTTCGGTCGGGCGACGGGACCACTGTCCCGGAAGGTAGCCCCCCTGGCACCTAGCATGGGCGGCCGATGGGTTGGTGCCACGAGTTCGGCTGCCAGATCACGAGCGGTTGCAACCATCCGATGAAAGCCGGAGCTGCAGCCTGCACGTGCACGGTGTGCGACACCGTTTGCGAGGGCAAGTTCTCGGGCTGCCCCGAGGTCTTCGCCCGCGCCGTTCCTGTCGCGGCCCCGGTGACGGTGGCCGCCGCCTCACCCCCGGCGCCCTCGGCCCAACAGCAGGCCGCGGCGCCAGCCGCCAGACAGGATGGAGGGGCGATGCTCTCCAGGGAGAACGGCGCCCGTGTCCTGCACTGGATGCGGGCCGAGTTCGACGGCGTGAAGTCCCAGCTCCACGCCATGGCCAGCAGCCTGGCCCACCAGCAGGCGCTAGTGGCCGACTTGGCCGCCAACCGGGTGGGCGACATGAACAGCGCTCTCGCCGAGCTCGAAGGGTCGGCCACCCAGCTGCGCACCGAGGCCTCGCGCATGCGTCGCGACGCCGGCGGGCTGCAGGAGGACGGCGCCGAGCTGCGCCGCGAGTCGGCCCGCCTGCGCGAGGTCGAGCGCGACATGAGTGATCGGCTGCCGCAGGTGGTCGCCGACGCGGTCCAGCCCGAGCTGCGGGCCGCCCTCAGGGAGGTCGAGGCCATCACCGCCGGCCTGCGGGAGGAGGCGTCCCAGCTCCGGGCCGTGCGCGACGGGCTCAACGAGCAGCTCCCCCGGCTGGTGGAGGCAGCCGTGCGCGAGGCGCTGGCCAGCTTCGTCCCCCCTGCCGCGGCGGCGATGCCTGTCCCGGCGCCGTCCCAGTCGTCATCGGAGG
>JANMRJ010000592.1:0-1297 GCA_031370985.1 Acidimicrobiales bacterium | reverse complement strand
ACCGCCGCACACAGGTGCAGCACCATGTCCGGCTCCGGCTTGACCGGGACGCCGTCGTCGGCGCACACGATCGTCTCGATCGCGCCGCTCAGGCCGAGCGCCGCGAGGGTTCGTTCGGTCGGGTCTCGGTCATCGCTCGTCGCGATGGCGATCCGCTGACCGCCGGCGTGGAGCCGCCCGAAGAGGGCGTGGAGATCGGTCAGCGGCCGCGCCAGCCCGACCGGGTCCGGTGCGTGCCATGCCTTGTCCAGCGCCCGATCGGCGGCCGTGTCCGTCAGGCCCGTCCCGACCAGCACCTCGCGGGTCCGCTCGCGGAGACGAGCCATCGGGGTCGCGGCCAGCCCGCCGCCCGGCAGGACGGCGCCGGTCGCGGCGTCGTACCCGAGCATCGCGAAGAGCGGTGTCTCGACCGACCGGCCGGTCGCCGCCTGAAGCGCACCGGCCAGGGTCACCGCCCAGCCACTCCACATGGAGCCGAATTCGATGATCGTGCCGTCCTTGTCGAAGACGACGAGGTCGATGCCGTCGAGCCGGACGGTCACACCTCCGCGCCGACCTCCACGCCGGCCAGAGCACCGTCGCGCGCCGCGCCGAGCACGAAGGAGGCCTCCGGTGGGAAGGAGATCGTGAGCGACTCGCCCACCGCCGGCAGCGCGAGATGTGGCTCATTGAACGAGTCGAGCGCGACGACGGTCGGTGGCTGGCCGTCCACCCCATCACCAAGCCGAATCCGGATCCGGACGATCGAGCCCAGAAAGTTGATGTCCTCCACGCTGCCACGCAGGCGGTTCGACCCCGCCTCCCCGTCGCCGAGCGAGATGCCCTCCGGACGGACGGCGAGCGTGACTCGATCGTCGCTCCCGGCGTCGGTCACGGCCTTGCTGGTCCGGACCTCCTGGCCGTCGATCGAGAGTCGGCCCGCCGCAGCGTCGATGACGCCGGCATTGACCAGGTTGAGCGTCCCGACGAACGATGCGACGAAGGCGGTGCTCGGGAAGTTGTAGATCTCCGACGGGGTCCCGATCTGTTCGATCCGGCCCTCGCTCATGACGACGACCCGGTCCGACAGTGACAGGGCCTCCTCCTGATCGTGTGTGACATAGACCGTCGTGATGCCGAGCTGGCGCTGGATCGACCGGATCTCCTTGCGCAGGACGATCCGGATCTTGGCGTCAAGGGCCGACAGGGGCTCGTCGAGCAGCAGGACCTGGGGCTCGATGGCCAGCGCCCGGGCCAGCGCCACGCGTTGCTGCTGGCCACCCGAGAGCTGGTACGGGTAGCGGTTGCCCCGACCCTC
>JANMRJ010000580.1:0-7329 GCA_031370985.1 Acidimicrobiales bacterium | reverse complement strand
CGCTGGTGGAGGCCGATCGACGGCTCGTCGAGCACGTAGAGCACGCCCACCAGCCCGCTGCCGATCTGGCTGGCCAGGCGAATGCGCTGGGCCTCGCCGCCGGCCAGGGTGCCGGCGGACCGGTTGAGCGTGAGGTAGTCGAGGCCGACGTCGAGCAGGAACTGCATGCGGGCGTTGACCTCCTTGACCACCCGCTCGGCGATCATGGCGTCGCGAGACGACAGCTCCACAGTGGCCAGGAACTCGGCCGACTTGGCGATCGAGAGGTTGCACACCTCGTTGATGTTCCGGCCGGCGACGGTGACGCCGAGCGACTCGGGCTTCAGGCGGGCACCGCCGCAGTCCGTGCAGGCCACCTCCCGCATGTAGCCCTCGATCTGCTCCCGCATGTAGTCCGACTCGGCCTCGGAGTGCCGGCGCTGCAGGTAGGGGACGGCCCCTTCGTAGTGGGTGAAGTACGACCGGGTGCGCCCATAGCGGTTCCGGTAGGAGACGAGGACCTGCTTGGTGCCCGACCCGTACATCAGGATCTTCTGCTGGGCCTTGGTGAGCTTCTTGAACGGGGTGGTCGTCCGGAACTTGAACTCCTCCGCCACCGCAACCAGGACCCGGTGGAAGTACTCGCCCCGGGCGCCGGCCCACAGCGCCACCGCCCCTTCGTCGATGGTCAGGTCGGTGTTGGGCACCACCAGCTCGGGGTCGACCTCGAAGCGGGTGCCCAGGCCGTCGCAGTGGGGGCAGGCGCCGTACGGCGAGTTGAACGAGAAGTTCCGGGGGGCCAGCTCCGGGAAGGACGTACCGTCGTTGGGGCAGGCCAGGTGCTGGCTGAACGTCATGATCTCGGCCTCGGCCGTGCCGCCCCCCTTTGGCCCGTCCTTGGGCAGCAGCTCGACCTCGGCCACCCCGTCGGCCAGGCGCAGCGCGGTCTCCAGGGAGTCGGTCAGCCGGCGCTCGATGCCCTCCCGGCGCACCAGACGGTCGACCACCACCTCGATGGTGTGCATCTCGTAGCGGCCCAGTTTGGGCCGAGGCCCGGCTGCATCCTGGCCTCCCGAGCCGGCCCGGCTCGCAAGCTCGATCAGCTCGCCGTCGACCCGGGCCCGGGTGTAGCCCTGGCCGGCCAGCTCCTCGAGCAGGCCCTCGTACTCGCCCTTTCGGCCGCGCACGACCGGCGCCAGCACTTGGAACCGGGTGCCGTCGGGCAACTGGAGAATGCGGTCGACGATCTGCTGGGGCGTCTGGCGGGCCACCACCGCCCCGCACGTCGGGCAGTGGGGCACGCCGATGCGGGCCCAAAGCAGGCGCAGGTAGTCGTACACCTCGGTGATGGTGCCGACGGTCGACCGGGGGTTGCGCGATGCCGACTTCTGGTCGATGGAGATGGCCGGCGACAGGCCCTCAATGAAGTCGACATCGGGCTTGTCCATCTGCCCGAGGAACTGCCGGGCGTAGGACGACAGGGATTCCACGTACCGTCGTTGCCCCTCGGCGTAGATCGTGTCAAAGGCCAGTGACGACTTCCCCGAGCCCGACAGCCCGGTGAACACCACCAGCTTGTTTCGGGGCAACTCGATGGAGACGTTGCGCAGGTTGTGCTCGCGCGCGCCTCGAATCACAAGCTTGTCGGACACGCTTCGAGAGTACCCGGAGGGTGGAATGACGGCGACGGCGCGGCCATCGCCGGCGGCCCGGTCAGGCGATGCTCAGCCGGGCACGGCGTCGAGCGCCGGCACCAGGTCCGAGTCGGAGGCACGGTTCTCGGGCCTGCGACCGGCCGCCCGACCCAACAGACATAGGCCCACCACCGTCACCGGAAGGAGCGGCCGGCCGAAGTCCCACGACCGGAGCATGACCGGCCCGAGCGTGACCGCCATGAGTGCCGACAACCCGGCCAGCCACCGGACCTCGGCTGAAGGTGCCCGGCGCCAGGCCACGGATGCGAGCGCGACGACGACCACCGCGGCGACCACTTCCTCGAGGCCCCACGAGCGGACCGCCTCGCGCAGGTTCCCGGGGGGCAGTCCAAACGCACCCGGGCGCGCGGCGCCGGGGAACACCCGGAGCCGGAGCCAGACGACGCCGAGCCAGCCGGCGTACACCGCGAACGGCGCGACGAGTCGGACCGCCCGCTTGCGGTCGGACGCCAGCAGCAACGCAAGGGTCACCAGCAGGGTGGTCTCCCTGGTCAGGGCGGCCAGGCAGAGCGCTAGGACCGCCCACCAGTCCCGGCCCTCCAGCCACCAGGCCACGCCGAACAGCACCAGCCCCGTCGCCAGCCCGTCGCAGAGCCCCCCGTAGAGGAGCTGAATGGCGACCCCGGGCAGGAGGAGGACCAGGGGGACCCAGTCGCCACGCCGGCCCCACCGGGCGGCCAGCACGACCGCGGCGGCAGCTGTCAGCCCGATGCCGATCGCCGTCCAGACGAGCAGGCTCCACGCCGCGGCGCGCGTCGACCCGAAGGAGGTGAGCATGACCGCCCAACCGAGCAGCGGCCGGGCGGCCCGGTACCCCATCTCGGTCCGGCCACCGCCCCACCGGTCGGGATGGGCGAGCAGCGGGTCGAGGGCCAGAGACCCGAACGCCTGGCCGTCGTGAGCGTTCAGCATGGCCCCGGGGCCCCGCCGCTCGTCCCGGAACGCCGGCGCGTAGGACGACCCGTCTGGGTTCGGCACGGAGATCACCGTGTGGGCCCGGTACGCCAGCCCCACGAAGGCCAGCACCGCGGTGAGCAGGGCGGCCCCGAAAGCCGTACGGGCCGTGGCCCGCCGAGCCTCGATCGACACCGTTCCCGCCGGGTACGCCTCCACACCCTCTTGATCGGCGGCTGCGCGCCGCGACTTGAACAATCGGTCAGCCGACCCGGCCCGGCACCTTGAGCACCAGGATGTTGCGCTCGAGTCCGCGGGGCGCACCAGCCCACAGGACCTCGAGCCCGGCGAGGCGGGGCTGGTCCAGGCCCGGCTCGGCGGTGACGAACACAAACCGGTCGGTGCCGGCGGCGGCCAGTGCCTTGGTCGCGTCGGGGATCTCGTCGGTGAGCACCCAGAGCCACGGCGCCCGGTCATAGATCGGCCAGGCCAGGCGGGGGGAGGCCGACCACGTCGTGAGGACGGGGCGGCCCGGTCCAGCGACGAGCTGCGCCTGCTCCACGCTGGCCAGGAAACGTTCCCCCCACTGGTGACGGTCCCGGATGCTCGAGACGGCCATCACCGAGGAGGCGGCCGAGCACACCACGAGTGCCCCAATGGCGCCCGTGCGGACAGCGCGCTCCAATGCACCGGCCTGCCGGTACAGGGCCAGGAGCAGGACGGGCACGATGACCGGGATGACGAGGGCGAAGTACCGCCCGCCCCACTCGCCCGTCCCGCCGCTCGGGTACTGCGTGGCGATGACCCCGAGGGCGAAGAACACCGATGTCCCGGCCGCCAACATCACGGCCACCTCACGGAAGAGGACCCGGCGCATGGCCACCACTGCCGCGGTCAGCAGGGGGAAGGCGACAAGGAGGCCGGGTACGAGCGTGGTCGGGGCCACGAGCAGGGCGGAGACGGCGCAGCACGCGGCGAGGCCCGCCGGGACCAGGACGCGGCCCCGGTGCGCCGGCGCGGACCGGGCCCCCAGCGCGGCCACGGCCAGGCCGGCGACGACGGCGAGCAGCAGCTGGCTCACCGGCTTGGCCAGGTGGTAGTCGGGCAGCATCCAGGTGATGTAGAACCCGTCGAACCGACCTTGCAGGAAACTCGGCCCAGGCTGGGACGGGACCGCGATCGCTCCGGGGGCGCCCCCCATGATGTGAGTGAACCACACCGCCTCGCCGGCCCGGGCCAGCACGGCCCCGCCGGCGGCGGCGGCGGCCACGAACAGCGCCGGCCGCGGCGATGGGCCCCGCAGCATGACGGCGCCGGCCACCAGGGCCAGGCCGCACGCAAAGATCAGGGCCTCGCTGCGGACAAGGACGGCGCCAGCGATGCAGGGGACCACCGCGGCGGCCAGCGCCGGCCGGCGCTCGGTGATGGCCCGGATGGCGAACAGCGCCGCGCCGGCGGCCAAGGCGGCGCCGAGGGTGTGGCCCATGACGAGGAACGCGTCGAACAACAGCGGGCTGGCGAGGCCGACGACCCAGACAGTCGGACGGGCCAGGGCCGGGTCGAGACGCCGGGCGATGGCGGCGGCGAACCCGGCCGCGGCCACGGTGCCGGCCACGGACAGCATGACCATCACCCCGACGCCGCCGAGTCGGGAGGCGACGGCGAGCAGGGCCGAGTAGGCCGGGTGCTTGGCCAGGGGCGCGAACCCGTTCGGGCCGTGCTCCGAATTGATCAACGGGTACCACTCGCCGGCCGGGTCGACCTCGGGCATGGGAGGAGGCACGATCCAGCCGTGCCCGGAGGCGAGCGACCGGGCCTGGATGATCCCCGCGCCCTCGTCGGACAGGAACGACGACGAGAGGCCGACCACCGCCATGAGGGCCAGCAGCACGACCGCCAGTGCCAGCAGGTGCACCGCAACCCGGGCGCGCCAGAGCCGCCGGGCGATCCCCGTCGGGCCGGTCAGGTCGTCCGGTGCCGGCGGCACGGTGTCATCTGGTGCCGGCGGCACGGTGTCATGCGGCAGGGCGACCCGCCCGATCGTCTGCTCCATGACGAGGTCAGCCGATCCCGAGCACCAGCACGTGCCAGCCTCGATCGCGCAGCGACCCGTCGTCGCCGAGGATGTCCACGCCGGCCCGCTCCAGGACGGCCAGGTCCCGCTCGAGGTCACGGGTGACGAAGCCAACCCGGGCCACCCCAGCGGCTCGCAGGCGGCTGAGCAGGTCCTCCAGGCCCTCGGGAGGGGCCAGCAACCAGCGCTGCCGGTCGAAGGTGGACCAGGCGAACCTCGGCACGGAACCCTGGGTGGTGACCATGACCGGGTCGATGTCGGCCACCGACCGGCCGGCGACATCAGCGGCGGCCACCAGCCTGGCGCTGGCCCGGTGCGACGATCGGAGGGCCCCGACGCCCATCGTCGTCATGACGATCGAGCACACGGCCAGGGCGGCGAGCGCAGTGCCGGCCGACCGGGCACTGAGCCGTGTCCCGGCGTCGCGGAGGGCGAGCAGCAGCACCGGCACGTACAGCGGGATGGCCAGGGCGAAGTAGCGCCCGCCCCACTCCCCGCCGCCGCCCTTGGCGTACTGGGTGGCGATGACGGCGACGACGAAGAGCACGCTCACGCCGGCGGCGATGCGGGCCGCCACCGTGGACAACGTCGAGCCCCGGACCAGGACCAGCCCGGCCACGACCAGCGGGAAGGCCAGGAGCAGGCCGGGGACGACCGTCGTCGGCCCACTGACCAGGGCGAGGAGCGCGCCGGCGCCGGCCACGAGCGCGAACAGCCGGATGCGGCGGTCATCCGCGGGCCGCCACCGGACGGCGCCGGCGCCGGCGGCGACCGCGGCGGCCATGACCAGCAGGGCCAGCCCGGTGACGACCCGGCCGCCGTAGCCCGGGGTCAGCCAGGTGACGACGAACCCATGAATGCGGTCGCTCACGAGATCGGAGCCGGCGGTCGCCCCGGTGCCGCCGACCCCCCCGAACCCCCCGCCACCGAGCAGGCGGAGTGTCCACCAGTTCTCGAGAAAATGGGCGGCCGCGCCGGCTACCAACGACCCGCCGGCGATGACGCCGGCGACCACCCGGATGTCCCGCCGGACCAGGGCCACCACGCCGGCCACCGCAGCCAGCGCGGCGGCGATGAAGAGGCCCTCGGTCCGCAGCAGGACGCACGCCGCCAGCGCCGGCACGACAGCGACGGCCAGGACCACGCTCCGTCGCTCCAGGGCGGTGATCGCAGCCAGGACGCCGGCCGCAGCCAAGCCCGCGCCCAGGCTGTGGGCGATGAGCAGGTACCCGTGGAAGAACAGCGGGCTGGCCAGGCCGACGACCCACACCGCTGGTCGGGCGATCGCCGGGTCGAGCCGCCGGGCCAGGGCGCCGGCCAGCCCGGCGGCGGCCACGGTCCCGAGCAGCGACAGGAGCACCATGGCGACAATGCCGCCGGCACGGTCGGCGGCGGCCAGCATCAGCGCGTAGAGAGGGTGCTTGCCGAACGGGGTAACGCCGCTCGGGCCGCGTTCGGAGAACTCGAGGGGGTAGTTGACGCCGTCGGGGTCGACCTCGGGCACCGGGTGCTCGACGATCCACCCCTCGCCCCGGGACAGCGAGCGAGCCTGGACGAGGACGGCCCCCTCGTCGGCGGAGAACGACGACCCGGTGCCGATCAGCGGCATCAGGACCAGGAGGACGACCGCCAGCGCGCCCACGTGGGCCCAGAGGGGAGCGTCCCACGCGTTCCGGGGCCGGCGCGGCGACGCCACCGGGTCCGCCACGAGCGTCATAGGAGATCTATCGGCCGGTCGGCGACCGGTTCTGAGCAGTTCTTCGCGCCCGCCGACCTCAAGGGGCCGGCCGGCGTGGACGACAACCTCCCCAGGGCACCGTGATGAACATGACCGAGACGGGTGTGGAGAGACGCGAACGACCCGTCCCGGCGCGCCCACGGGCCCGCCGGTCGGCGGTCCGGGCCGGCGCCGGCCTCGGGCTGCTGACGTTCGGTGGGTCCCTGCCGGGGCTCGGCCGGTCCCTCGACTTCGACAGCGCCCAGACGGTGGGCATGTTCATCAAGCCCGGCCCACCGTGGGCTGCGTTCCGGCTCCAGGCCGTGTTTAACAACCACCCGATGTTCTCGTTCCTCGAGCAGCTCGTCCGGGTCGTCACCGGCCGCACCGACGCCGCCACCATGCGGTTGCTGCCGATCCTCTTCGGCGCCCTCGCTGTCGCCGTGCTCACGTGGTTCACCACCCGCCGCCACGGCCTGCTCGCTGGCGTCGTGGCCGGCGGATTACTGGCGTGCAACCCCACCTTCGCATCGCTGTCCCGCGGGGTCCGCGGCTACAGCCTGCTGGTGCTGTGCGCCATCGTCGCCACCGTCGTCGTCGCCGAGGACCGGCCGGATGGGTCACTGGTCCACACTCCCTCCGGGAGTGCGTCCCAGCGAGCGCTTGTCGGACCGGCCTCCCGGGCCGGTCCGCCTGTCGGACCGGCCTCCCGGGCCGGTCACTGGTGGGCCGATGTCGCCTACGTGCTGGCCGCCGGCCTCGGCCTGGCCACCCACCTCTACATGTTCCCGGTGCTCGTCGCCCACGTCGGGGCGGTCGTCGCCCGGCGCCGCCTGGACGCCCGGTGGCGGCTGCGGTTCGCCGGCGCCGGCGCCCTCGCCGCCGTCGCCTACGCCGGCATGTCGGCGTCGATGGTCGACACCATGGGGCGCTTCGGGCGGGTGCTCCAG
>JANMRJ010000514.1:0-2921 GCA_031370985.1 Acidimicrobiales bacterium | reverse complement strand
CGGCGACGGGCAGGTGCGTGGCTGATTTTCCGCGTGGCGGGCGGTTCGAGTCGATTGGTGCGGTGCGGGCGGGGCTGGCCGGCGTCGACTACCTCGCCGATGACGCCACCGCCGGCGTGGTCTTCCTGGCCGACCGGCTCGACAAGCCGGTGCTGGTCGAGGGGCCGGCGGGCACCGGGAAGACCGAGCTGGGCAAGGCTGTCGCCCGCTACGCCGGCAGCCGCCTGATCCGGCTCCAGTGCTACGAGGGGCTCGATGAATCCAAGGCCCTGTACGAGTGGAACTACCGCAAGCAGCTCCTGCGTATCCAGGCCGGCGAGGGCGCCGGCACCTCGTGGTCGGACCTCGAGGGCGACATCTTCACCGAGGAGTTCCTGCTCGCCCGTCCGCTGCTGGAGGCCATCCGGGCCGACGAACCGGTGGTGCTGCTGATCGACGAGGTCGACCGGGTGGAGGTCGAGACCGAGGCGCTGCTGCTGGAGGTGCTCTCCGACTGGCAGGTGTCGGTGCCCGAGATGGGCACAGTCGTCGCCCGTCAGATCCCCTTGGTGTTTCTCACGTCGAACGGCACCCGTGACCTGTCCGAGGCCCTGAAGCGCCGGTGCCTGTACCTGCACCTCGACTACCCGAGCGTCGAGCGGGAACGGGAGATCGTGCTGGCCCGGGTGCCGGAGCTGGCGGCGCACTTGGCCGGCGAGGTGGCCCGAGTCGTGCGTAGCCTGCGCATGCTCGACCTGCGCAAGCCACCGTCGGTATCGGAGACGCTCGACTGGGCCCGCACGCTGGTGATCCTCGGGGTCGACGTGTTGGATGCCGGCGTGACCGAGTCGACCCTGCACGTCCTCCTCAAGCACCGGGCCGATATTGCCGCCGCGGCCCGCGAGCTCAAGACGGCGGGATAGCCAGCCGTGCTCGACCTGCTGGCCGGCTTCGTCGGCGAGCTTCGGGCGGCTGGGCTGCCGGTGTCGCTGACCGAGAACATCGACGCCATGTCGGCCGTGCGTCAGGTGCCCCTCGACGATCGCGAGGCGCTCCGGGTGGCGATGGCGGCGACCATGGTGAAGCGTCCGGAGCACCGGCCGGCGTTCGACGCGGTGTTCGAGTCGTACTTCGCCCTGGCGCCGGCGGTGTTGGCCGACGACGCCGGCGTCGACCTCGGCGCCCTGCTCGACGAGGCGCTGTCCTCGGGCGACACCGAGGCCGTGCGCCGGCTGGCCCAGTTGGCCGTGGCCCGGCTGGCCGGGATGGAGGCCGGGCGGGGGGTGCGGGGGAGCGCGTATGTGTTCAAGACGTTGCGTCTGCTCGATGTCGAGGGCGCCTTGGCCCGGCTCCTGACCGGCGCCGGCGGGTGGCTGGAGCGCGACGACCTGGCCGCCGCCGGCGAGCGTCTTCGGGGCGAGATCGAGGCTGAGGTGCGCCGGCGGCTGGTGGCCGAGAAGGGGCCGCAGGCCGTCGCCCGGTCCGTGCGCCGACCCCTGCCCGAGGATGTCGACTTCCTCCACGCCTCGCGCCACGACCTGGCCGCGTTGCACCGGGCGCTGCGCCCGCTGGCTCGGCGCATGGCGTCGCGACTGGCTCGGCGCCGGCGGCTGGGCGGCCACGGTCGTCTCGACTTCCGCCGCACCCTGCGGCGGTCGCTGTCGACTGGTGGGGTGCCGGCCGATCCCCGCTTCCGCCGGCCCCACCCGCACAAGCCCGAGATCGTCGTGCTGGCCGACGTGTCGGGCTCGGTCGCCACCTTCGCCCGTTTCACCCTGCAACTCGTGCACGCCCTGTCGGGGGAGTTCTCGTCGGTCCGCACGTTCGTCTTCATCGACGGGATCGACGAGGTCACCCGGCTCTTCGCCGAGTCCGACGACTTGGCTTCGGCGCTGGCCCGGGTGCACGAGGAGGCCGACGTCGTCGCCGCCGACGGGCACTCCGACTACGGCCGGGCCTTGGCCGCCTTCGCCTCCCGGTGGGGGCGGGAGATCACCTCGCGCACGTCGGTCGTGATCCTGGGCGACGCTCGGAACAACTACCACGACTCTTCGGCTGATGTGCTCGCCGACCTCCACCGGCGGGCGCGGCGGGTGTGGTGGCTCAACCCGGAACCCCGGTCCTACTGGGACACCGGCGACTCCATCGTCGCCGACTACGCCCCCCACTGCGACGGCGTGTTCGAGTGTCGCAACCTGCGCCAGCTCGAAGCCTTCGTGTCCCAGATCGGGTGACCGGCCCCGAGGGCCGGTCCAACCAGCACTCACTCAGACGCTCTCCCGAAGGGAGTGTGGACCAGTGACCCGCCGCTGGTGGGTGGCGGCGCCTGCGGTTGTTGCGGTGCTGGCCGTACTGGCGGCGACGGCGAAGGGGCTCTATGTCAGCCCCGACGGCGTCTTCTACGTCGGCACCGCCCGCAACTGGCTCGACGGCCGGGGGTTCAGGCCGCCGGCGGGGCTGCCGCCGCTGGAGCACTTCCCGCCGCTGTTCCCGTTCGTGCTGGGCGTCGTTGGGCGGCTCAGCGTCGACCCTCTGGCTGCAGCCCGGCTGGTGAACCTGGTGTGCCTGGCTGGCATCGTGTTGCTGGTGGGATGGGTGGTCCGCCGGCAGACGGGGTCGGCGCCGGCGGGGGTCGTCGCCTCGGTGATCGTGGCGGCGGCGGTCGACCTGCTGACGTTGTCCGGCTCGGCATTGAGCGAGCCGCTGTTCATCCTCTTGGGGGTCGGCGGCCTGGTCGTGTTGGCCGCCCACCTGGCACGGCCGGCGCCGGCGCTGCTCGCCGGCGCGGCCGCTCTCGTCGGCGCCGCCCTGCTGACCCGCTACGTCGGCCTCGCCCTCGTCGCCGCCGGCGTGTTCACGCTGCTGTGGCGCCGGCGGTGGGTCGAAGCCGGCGCGTTCGGGGCATTGGCGGTGGCACCAGTCGCACTGTGGCTGGCGCTGGC
>JANMRJ010000476.1:0-3772 GCA_031370985.1 Acidimicrobiales bacterium | reverse complement strand
GCGGGCGGCGGGGTCAGGGCGAGGGACTTCATTCGGAGCTCAGCGACAATCTTTACCGGATCGGGCGCGGCCGGCGGCCGCCGCGCCGGCGCCGGCCGCACCGGCAGCCTGCGGGCCGGCGGGCGGGCCACGAGCAAGGAGCCGTCGGGCGCCTCGTGGGCGGGGAGGTAGCCGGCGGCTTGCAGGGTGGAGGTGACGGTGGCCGCGTCGGCCGAGGCGACGAGCACGGTTGGCGCGAGCGACCGGAGACGGAGCTTGTTCGTCGCCCGGGCCTGGAGGAGTTCGGCCAGGAGTGCGGGGTCGTCGCTGCGGACGTAGCTGGTGGCTGCGCCCACCCGTATCGTGCCGAATCGGCGCCCGACATCGGCGATGAGGTAGGCGAGGGGCTGGGGCACGCCGCGGGTGGCGTGGTGGCCGAGGAACGCCAGGATCTCCTCCGCGGTGCGGCCGGCGTCGAAGGCCCGGCGCACGGACGCCTCGCTGAAACGGTAGACGGTCGCCGCACCTTTCGACTCGACATCGGCCAGGAGGTCGAGTTCACCGCGGACCTGGGTGGTCGCCTCGCCGGCGATCACCGCGGTCATGTCGGCCTGGATCACGAACTCCGTTACCGCAGGCGGCACGAGGGCGGCGAGCGCCGAGGTCGCCTCGGCGACCCGGCCGGCAATCAGCGCCCGGCCGGCGCTCGACAGCGACCCCATGCCGGTCACGCCGAGCATCTCGGCCTCGGCCAGCACCCACGACACCAGCTTCTGAGGCTGCGCCGGCCCGCCGGCCCACGCCGCCGGGCTGGTCCAGTCGACCCGCTCGCGCACGTAGGTCGCCGCCGCCGCCTCGCCGGGCGCGGCCTTGGTGAGCACGTCGAGGACGAGCCGCCGGCGCCGGACCGCCGCGTGCTCGGGCCCCCGGTCGAGCAGCGGGGCGATGGGCTTGTCCTTGGTGCTCATGGCGCCGGCCAGGCTGAGGTGGATGTCCGCCTCGAGCCAGGCCGTGGCCAGCTGCGCCCAGCGGTCCGGTGAGCCGAGGGTGAGCCACTCGTCGTAGGCCACCGTCGGCAGGCCAAGTGCCGAGCTGTCGGTGCCCGCGGCGTCGATGCGCGCCAGACCGGCGACGGTCGCCAGCTCGATGACGTGCGCCGCCTCCCGTTCGGTGCGGTCCGCGGCCTTCGCCGCCCGGCGTACCTCGCGTATCCCCAGGCCGCCGGCCTTGAGGACCGTCGGCGGCTCCGTCGACCAAAGGTCAAGGACGGCCACCACGTCGGCCACCACTGTCGTGGCCCGCTCGGCGGCGGCGCGGTCGACAACGCCGGCGTCGAGGTGGGTGTAGCGGGCCTTGGGTTGACGGAGGCACCCCGGCGGGAAGACGAGCCCGCCCCGCAGCGCGATGGCGGGCTCGCGGGCCATGACGCCGGTGTAGTAGTCGGTGACGCCCAGGAAGCCCCGGTTGACCAGCCACCCACCCGGCGTCTTGTCGGTCACGCCGTACATGCCGCCGGCGACGCTGACCAGCGGTCCCTCGACGGCGACCCGGCGGGCCAGGTCGTCGGTGCCGGGCGGCCCCTCGGCCACGACCCGAGCCACGGCATCGGGATCGGACAGGATGGCGGCGATCACGGCGAAGGTGTCGGCCTTGAGCCGACCAGGGGCGGCGCCCAGCCGCCGGACGATCAGCTCGAGCGCCGGCGCGGTGACGCTCTGGAGCGCCACGGTCAGCGGCGGGCCGAGGCCGGCGGGGTGGGCGAGCTGGCGCAGCCCGGGCAGCAAAAGAAGGTCCGCACCGGGTGTGGCGCCCGGCCCCGAGGGCGCCGCCGGCCCGTCGGACCGGAAGGCCAGCGCCTGGTCCTCGAGCCGACCGAGGGCGGCGACCAGGTCGGAGTCGTCGGTGGTTACGCCCAGCAGGGCGGCCAGGTCGTCGAGGGTGGCGGGCTGGGGGAGAAGGCACAACGCCTCGACCACGCGCTGGGCGGCCCGGTCGAGCTCCCGGTAGCAGTCGCGGGCGCTCGCCCAGGTGCTGGCCCTCGATGCCAGCACCGACCAGTCGCGCGGCGGCGGCGAGGTCAGGTCCGGCCGCAGGGCGAGGAGCCGGGCCAATCTGGCGTCGTCGAAGCCGGCGAGGGCCGCCGTTAGGGTGGGCCAGTCGTTCGCCATGGCGGTGTCGTTCGGTCCCGTGGCTACGCCGTCCGCAGGGCGGCGCGGGCGGCGCCGACCACGTAGAGCGAGCCGGTGACGTGGACGAGGTCGGTGTCGCCGGCCAGCGCCAGCGCGGTCGCCATGGCCTCGGAGACCGACGATGTCTCCTCGGCGTCGGTGCCGAGGGACCGGGCCGCGGCGGCCACCTCGGCCGCGGGCAGCGCCCGGGGCGACGGCGGGGGGCAGGCGACGACGAGACGGGCGCGGCCGGCGTCGAGGCACCGCAGCATCTCGACGGGGTCGCGACCCTGGAGCATGCCGATCACCAGGATGCGCCCGGTGACCGCCGGGCCGAACGCCTCGTCGATGGCGGCGGTGGCGGCCAGGGCGCCGGCGGGGTTGTGGGCGCCGTCGAGCACGCAGATGGGGTGGCGGGTCACGACCTCCAGCCGGCCAGGGAGGCGCAGGGCGGCGAACGCCTCGGCCACCACTTCCGGGGCGAGGGGAGCGCCGAAGAAGGCCTCAACGGCGGCGAGGGCCACCGCGGCGTTGTCGCCCTGGTAAGGGCCATGCACGGGCAGGAAGACGTTCTCGTAGGTGGCGCCGGGCGTGGTCAGGTCGACGACCCGACCCTCATGGGCCGCCACGTTACGCCCGCACCGGAAGTCCTCGCCCTTCACCCACATCTCGTTCGTCTCGGCGGCGTCGAACACGGGCCGGAGGAGCGGGCTGGTCTCGGCCAGGACGAAGGTCGATCCGGGCTTGACGATGCCGACCTTCTCGGTGGCGATGTCGGTCAGCGTGGGCCCGATCGTCTCGGCGTGGTCGAGGCTGACGTTGGTGAGCACCGCCACCCGCCCGTCGGCCACGTTGGTGGCGTCCCAGCGGCCGCCGAGGCCCACCTCGATCACGGCCACATCGATGGCCACGTCGGCGAACCAGCGGAACGCCGCCGTCGTCAGGATCTCGAAGTAGGTGGGCGGCGACTCGAGCAAGGACTCCAGCTCGGCTACCGCCCCGATGACCTCGGCCAGGTCCTCGTCGGAGATCGGCTCGCCGTCCCAGGCCAGCCGCTCGTTCAGCTTTTCGAGGTGGGGGCTGGTGTAGGTGCCGACCCGCAGGCCCCTCGCCGCGAGGAGCGCGGTGATCATGCGGGTGACCGAACCCTTCCCGTTCGTGCCGGTGACGTGGATGACGGGGTAGGTGTCCTGGGGGTCACCCATCAGCTCCAGGAGCCGGCGCACCCGGTCGAGCCGGCGCGCCGCGGCCCGAGGCGCCACGTCAAGCTCGAGGTTGACGTGGCCGGTGAGATAGGCCAGGGCCTCGTCGAGGTCCAGCGTCGTGTTAGCTGGCGAGCTTGTGGCGGCCGACGTCGACTAGGTGGTCGGCCTGGAGGCGGGCGAGTTCTGCGGTGTGGACGGCCCGCCGGCCGACACGCTTGGCCGTGCGCCGGCCGGCCTTGCGAGCATCCTTCGCCGCGGCCATGGCGCGCTTGCGGGCCCGGCGCGACTGCTTTCCGAGGGCCGGGCCGGCCTGGCGCGCCGCCTCAACGAGGGCGCCGGCGCTGACCATCGAGGCCAGCTTCATGCGCTTCTTCAGCTTGCGCTTGCTGCGGCGGTCGAGCACCACCCCGGCCAAGGCGG
>JANMRJ010000474.1:0-4092 GCA_031370985.1 Acidimicrobiales bacterium | reverse complement strand
GAAGCGGTTCGTCCGCCTGGGGGACTACCAGTCGGTGTGCGAGAACCGTCGTGACCTGATCTATGCCTTCGGTCTCGACCTCGACAACCCGAACTACATGCCCGTGACCCGGGATCTCTCACCGGCCAAGAGCGCGGCCCTGCTGAGCTGGCTGAACAACCTCGGGCCCGATGGCAAGCCGTTGATGGGTCCTCCACCAACGCCACCACCACAGGCACCGCCACCACAGGCGGCGGCCGCGGCCGCGGCCCAACCCACATCCGAGCCCGAGCCGGCGATCGAGTCCGCGGTAGCCGGGCCTGCGGCGGCGGCGCCGGATGTCACACGGGACGGCAAAGCCGCCGCCCTGGGCCGCCGCCTGGTCATGAAGCGGAATGTCGCGGCCGTGCCCGGAGCGATGATCGGAGGCCTCGAGTGATCCTCCTCAAGCCCGCTCTTGCGGAGGCCCTCGCCGCTGGCGACCAGGACTCGGTGTTCACCGCCCTCCAACAAGCCATCGAGCTGGAACACGCCACCATCCCGACGTATCTCTATGCACTCTATTCTATCGTGCCCGGCAAGAACGTGGCCATCGCCGAGATCATCCAGTCCGTGGTGATCGAGGAGATGCTGCATCTCGTGCTGGCGGCCAACGTGCTCAATGCGCTCGGCGGATCGCCCGTGCTCGACACGCCCGGCTTCATCCCGACCTACCCCGGGCCGCTGCCCGGCGCCGTCGAGGCCGGGCTGGAGGTGAGGCTGGAACCCCTCTCCATCGCCCTGGTGACCGATGTCTTCATGGTCATCGAGCAACCGGAGGACGCCCTCGACTTCCCCGTTGTCGCCGCGGTGGCGGACGCGGCGACGCCCATCACAATCGGCCAGTTCTACCGCCAGATCAAGGACACGATCACCGCTCTCGGCGACAGCGCATTCGTCCCCGGGCCCCGCCACCAGATCGGTCCCGACCAGATGGACCAGTCCGTCGTCGTATCCGACGTGGCATCCGCCGGCGAGGCCATCGACACGATCATCGAGCAGGGCGAGGGTACGCTGACCGGGCCGCTGGAGGTCGTCGGCAACGGCTACGCCCATTACTACCGGTTCTCCGAGATTGCCAATGGCGGGCGGCTCGTGCCCAACCCCGAGGCCGGACCTCATACCCCGCCCGAAGACCGGTACTTCTACGACAGGGTCAACCACCCGGTGCCGTTCGATCCCACCGGTGTGTTCCCGGTACCGACGAACCCGAAGGTCCACGGCCCGCTCCCGCCGACCTACCCATCCGGCCGCGTCGGCCAGATCGCCAACGACAACTTCAACTACACGTACACGAGCCTGCTCAAGGTGCTGCACCGCACCGTGAACGGCCGCCCCGAGGAGCTGGACACGGCCATCGCGATGATGATGTCTCTCCGGCAACAGGCCATGGACATGGCGTCGGGCACAAACACGGGCAACAGGAACATCGGACCGACCTTCGAATACCAGCCCGTCAACCCCGGACTGCTCAGCGCAACAACCTGATGTCGGAGGCCTTTCGGGACCGGCGGCTCAGCGCCGGCGTACGGCGGTGGGAGGCGCGAGCAGCGGCACGAGCGGGCCGGCGCCGGCCAGGGCTGCCCCGGCCAAGGTGATGGCTGCCGCGCTGTAGGTCGAGCGCTCGCCGGCGGGGAACAGGTCGCGCTGGGGGTGGACCATGCCGGTGAACCAGCTGCCGTCATCATGGCGGAGGTGGCCGGCCCAGTCGAGGAGCCGGCGGGCGATCTCGGCCTCGCCCGCGGCCAGGTGGGCCATGGCGCATTCGGCCGTCTCCGCCGCGGTGACCCAGTCCTTGTCGGCCACACAGCGCACGCCGAGGCCGTCCATCACGAAGCGGTCGTAGCCGGCGGCCAGCCTCGACCGGGCCGCGTCGCCGGTGACCGCGCCGACCAACACCGGGTAGTACCAGTCCATCGACCAGCGGTCCTTGGGGAGGAACGCGCCGGGGTCGCCGGCGATGACCCAACCCAGCCGGTCGGCCGCCGCTGTCCAACCCGGGCGCTCGTGGCCGAGGCGGGTGGCGATGGCCGCGGCGGCGCGCAGGCTGGCAAACGTGCTGGACGAGGCGGTCAACAAGGCGAAGGACCACGGCGTGCCGTCGGCGTGGCGGGCCCAGAGGATCTCGCCCCGGGGGGTCTGGAGATCGAGCACGAACCCGATGGCGGCCGCGACGACTGGCCACATGGTCTCCAGGAATCCGGCGTCGCCGGTCATGTGGAAGTGGTACCACACGCCGGTGACGACGTAGGCGGTGACGTTGGCGTCGAGGAGATCCACCTCCACCCGGCCGTCGCGGTAGTACTGGTGCCAGGCGCCGTCGGGCCGCTGCGTGGCGACCAGCCACTGGTACGCCGCATCGGCCTCGGCCCGCCGGCCGCCGGCGGTGAGGGCCATCGCCGCCTCGACGTGGTTCCAGGGGTCACCATGGCCGCCGGGGAACCACGGGACCATGCCGTCGGGCTGCTGGACGGCGGCGATGCTGTCGACGGCGCGGGCCAGATCGCCGGGCGTCACCGTCCCCCTCCCACGAACTGGGGACGCTCAGTGTCATTTGTCGCACTGGGTGTCACCGGTTCGGGCTTCTGGGCGTACAGGACCAGGCTCTTGCCGAGCACGGGGTTGAGCGCCCGGTCGAGGGCCCGGGTGAGGAGGGGCCGGCGCATGATGTCCCAGAGGAGGAACCGGTGGTACACCCGCACCGGCAGGCGGTCGGGGCGGTCGAGGCCGAGGGCGCATTTCAGCCACCAGTAGGGCGAGTGCAGGGCGTGGGCGTGGTGCGACCGGGTCGGTCGGAGGCCGGCCGCCGTGACGAGCCACGCCAGCCCGCTGCGGGTGTAGATGCGGACGTGGCCGTCGGGCACATGGGGGGCGTGGTACTCCTCGGCCAGGGCCCAGCACACCCGCTCGGGGAACCAGCGGGGGACGGTGACCGCCAGCGTCCCCCCCGGCCGGAGCACCCGGACCAGCTCGGCCATGGCCGCGGCGTCGGCCGGGACGTGCTCGAGCACTTCGGCGGCGATGACGCGGTCGAAGGCGCCGTCGGCGAAGGGGAGCGACAAGGCGTCGCCGTTGACCGCGGTCCCGAGGGCGTCGGCGGGCGCCTCGCCGGCCAGGCGCATGGCGCCCAGCATCGCCGCTGCGTCCTTGATGTCGCCGGCGTTGCGGTCGAAGGCGACGGTGTGGGCACCCCATCGGTGGGCCTCGAAGGCGTGCCGGCCGCCGCCGCAGCCGAGGTCGAGCAGGCGGTCGCCGGCCTGGAGGCCGAGGCGGGCGAAGTCGACCGTCAGCACGGGGTTGCTGGGCCGGCGGCCGCACGTCCCGCGATCACCTCACGGTAGACCTCGACGGTGGCCTCGGCCGTCGCCCGCCACGTGAAGCGGTCGAGGACCCTGGCCCGGCCGGCGGCGCCCAGGCGGGCGCGCAGGTTGGCGTCGTCGAGGGCCCGCACGGTAGCGCCGGCGAGGGCGCCGGGGTCGTTGGGCGGCACGAGGAGCGCGCAGTCGCCGTCGGCGCCCACCACCTCGGGAAGCGCGCCGCCGGTGGTCGTCACCAGCGGCAAGCCGCACGCCATGGCCTCGACCGCCGGCAGCGAGAAGCCCTCGTACAACGACGGCACGACCGCGACCTCGGCCTCGGCGTACAGCTCGACCATGCGCAGGTTGTCGACCACGCCGGCGATGGTCACTGCGCCCTCCAGCCCGAGGCGCTCGATGGTGGCCGGCACCAGGCTGCCATCGCGGGGCTGGCCGACGACCACCAGCTCGGCGTGGCGCTCGGTGCGGACCTTGGCCAGCGCCTCCAGCAGCGGGATCAGGCCCTTCAACGGAACATCCGCGCTGGCGGTGGTCATCAGCCGGCCGGGCACCCTGTCGATGTGTGGGAGCGGCCGGAAGAGGCCGGTGTCGACGCCCACCGGCACGACCGAGAGGCGGTCGCGGCGCACACCCATCTGGGCGGTGATGTCGCCGGCGGAGGACTCCGACACCGTCAGCACCCGGGGGATGCGCTGCGCCACCCGCTTCTGCATGCGCACAAAGCCGTACCAGCGCCGCACGCTCATCTGCCGGCGCC
>JANMRJ010000429.1:0-8150 GCA_031370985.1 Acidimicrobiales bacterium | reverse complement strand
GCCCGCCGTTGTTCGACACCTCAGCTGTCGTCTGGGACTTCGTGGGGAAGCGGTTATCGTCAGTGGCGTAGAGACCTTGGCGGCCGTGGCAGCGGTGCGCGTTTAAGCCGGGCGGGAAGGGGAGCGGGGCGCATGGGTCGGAGAATCCTTCTTGCCGAGGACGAGAGGCTCAGCCGGCTGTCGACCCAGCGGGTCCTCGAGACGCTCGGCTACCAGGTCACCAGCGTGGCGAACGGCCAGGAGGCGGTCGATGCCGAAGCGACCGGTGCATTCGACGCGGTCATCATGGACTGCCAGATGCCCCACATGGACGGCTTCCAGGCGACGGCAGCCATCCGGCGGCGGGAGAGCACGACAGGTACCGCCCGCACGCCGATCATCGGGCTGAGCGGGCGGGCGATGGATGGCGACAGGGCGGCGGCGCTGTCCAAGGGGATGGACGGCTACCTGACCAAGCCGGTCACCGTGCCCGAGTTGAAGCATGCGCTCGAGGAATGGGTGCCTAAGCCGGGGCTGAGTGACCGATCGCCGTAGGAAACCCCTGCGCCCCCGGAGAGGCAGGACTCAGTTCTTGAAGGTCTTGATGATCTTGCCGCTGGAGTCGGAGGTGTACACGACGACCTTGCGCTTGCGGCCGTGGAACGTGGGCAGCTCGACTCTCTGGTAGCCACCCGAGTAGGTCGAAGCCGCCTGAGTGGTGGGCTGCGACGGGGCTTCATTGGCGGTCTTCCGACGGAACATACCCCGATCTTGGCCGCAGGGAGGCGGGCCGTCAAGGGCGCGAACCGCTCGTTGCCAGCGCGGACCGGCGTCTCGTGCCGCTACGCGACGTGCGAGCACCGCTTGGCGGACGTGGGCTTGGTCACCTCGACGGCCACCGGCCGCTCGAGGAGCACGTCGTCGCCGATGACCCAGCCGTCGCCGGCGTCGGAGTCGGTGAGGTGGTCGACGATGGCCTCGCCGGCCGACTCTGACAGGTTGCAGTGCCAGTAGGGGCGGGGGTCGCCATGGCCGGCGGTCGACCGCAGGGCGGCCCACAGCACGTGGCCGACGAAGTCGGTCGGCACGAGGCTGCCGTGGTCCCAGGCCGCATGGCCGTCGAAGACCAGTGGGACCGACCAGCTGGTCAGTCGGAGCGGCTCCCGGAACGAGATGCCACCCTTGTTGTTCGGCCGGAAGGGCACCCCCAAGCGGCGGGTGAGGTTCTCGGCCAGGTCCTCCAGGCGAACACTTTGCGTCGGCATGGTGTACATATCGACCGAGGTGTGCGAGAGCCTTAGCAATCCGAGGGAATCATCGTCGTCGAAAGTGGTTGAGACTTAAACAGCACGACACCGCCTTAGGCGCCCCGGACAAACACCGCGCGAGGAGCACACCCCATGCCTGCCGTGACCGTCGCCAACATCCTGGCCCTGCCCACGCTTCCTGAAGCCGGCGCCGCCAGCACCATTCGGCCCGTCCGCTCGGTCACCACTGCGCCCACGGGCTACGAGGGTGAAGGCTTTCCCGTCCGCCGGGCCTTCGCCGGCGTGGCCATGGCCGACCTCGACCCTTTCATCCACATGGACCAGATGGGCGAGGTCGACTACGCCCCGGGCGAGCCCAAGGGCACGTCGTGGCACCCCCACCGGGGCTTCGAGACCGTGACCTACATGATCGACGGGATCATGGAGCACCAGGACTCCAACGGCGGCGGCGGCGTCATTACCAACGGTGACACCCAGTGGATGACCGCCGGCGCCGGCATCCTCCACATTGAGCGCCCGCCCGAGGCCCTGGTGGTCAGCGGCGGCCTGTTCCACGGCCTCCAGCTGTGGGTCAACCTGCCGGCCAAGGACAAGATGATCCAGCCCCGGTACCAGGACATCCGCGGCGCCTCCGTGGCCCTGCTCGGCTCGGCCGACGGTGGCGCCCTCGTCCGCCTCATCGCCGGTGACCTCGGCGCGCACCACGGCCCGGGGTCGACCTACACGCCGATCACCATCGTCCATGCCACCGTCGCGCCGGGCGCCCAGGTCGACCTGCCGTGGCGGGCTGACTACAACGGCCTCGTCTATGTCCTCAGCGGCGCCGGCACTGTCGGCACAGAGGGGCGCCCGGTCCACTCGGGCCAGCTGGCCGTCCTGGGCGCCGGCGACACCATCCACCTGTCCGGCCGCCGGGAGCAGGCTGGTACTTCCCCTGGACTCGACGTGTACGTGATGGGCGGTCGCCCCATCCGCGAGCCGGTGGCCCACTATGCCCGTTCGTCATGAACACCAAGGCCGAGCTGATCATCGCCTTCGAGGACTTTCAGGCCGGGCGGCTGGGCTCCATCCCCATGGCGTAGAGGCGCAGGAGGCCGGCGGCGTCGGGCGAGGTGAGGCCGATGGCGTCCAGGCCCGCGGCTCGGAGGGCCTTGGCGCCGGCGGCGCTGGGAAGGTGTGATGTCAGCAGGAGGACCGGGCCGGGGGTGACCGATGCCCGGCCGATCGCCTTCCACACCTCGTCGGTGCGGGCGAGCCCTGCCTTGGTCACGGTGAGCGCGCCGCACACGTCGACCGACCAGCGCCGGCCGTCGGCCCCGTCGACCACGAAATCGAGGACCAGACCCAGCTTGGGCACCTTCGCCTGGCGCTCGACGACGGTGAACTCGGCCGCCACCAGCAGCTCCTCGGCCACCACTTTGGCCGCGGGCAGGGGCTCCGCCGGCGCTGGCGGCGGCTCGGCCGCCACCCGCCGGCGGGCCAGCTCGACGTAGCCCGAATCGGTGTCGTAGCCGCAGTAGCGCCGGCCGGTGCGGACGGCGGCGACGGCGGTGGACCCGGCGCCCAGGAACGGGTCGAGTACGAGGTCGCCCCGATAGGTGTAGAGCTCGATGAGGCGCTGGGGCAGCTCGACAGGGAACGGGGCGGGGTGGCCGACCCGGCGGGCGCGCTCGGGTGGCATGCGCCAGATGTCGAGGGTGGCGTCCATGAACTCGTCGGTGGCGAGGGAGCTCTCACCCTGGCGGGCCCGGTCGAAACGGCCCTTGCTGGCCACGATCACCCGTTCGCTGATGTCGCGCAGCACCGGGTTGGTGGCCTTGCGGTACGAACCCCAAGCGCACGACCCCGACGCGCCCTCGGCCTTGACCCACACGATCTCGCCTCGCAGCAGGAGGCCGAGGTCGTCCTGGAGGATGCGCACGATGTCTGAGGCCAGGCTGCGGTAGGGGCGCCGGCCGAGGTTGGCCACGTTGACCGCGATGCGCCCGCCGGGCTCCAGCACCCGCTTGCACTCGTCGAAGACATCGCGGAGCATGGCCAGGTAGTCGAGGTAGCTGGCGGGAATGTGGCCCTCGCCCAGCGCGGCCTCGTACTCCTTGCCGGCGTAGTAAGGCGGGGATGTCACAACCAGGGCCACGGAGCTGGGCTTCAGGTCGTCCATGGCCCGCGAGTCGCCGCAGATGAGCGGCGGGTCGGGAGAGAAGTCGACGACCTCGGCGTCAGTGGAGATCTCCGGCGGGCGGAAGCGGGCGTAGAAGTCGGTGGCGTCGTGGCTTTCCCGCTTGCCCACCCCGAACTTGGATGTCGATGTCCCCATAGCCTGTCCCCGAGGTTAGATCGCCAGGAGGCCGGCGCGGGCGATCTCGGCCGGCGGGCCCTCGGCCGTGATGCGGCCCCGCTCCATCACGTAGCCCCGGTCGGCGACGGTCAGGGCCAGGTGGACGTGTTGCTCGACGAGTAGGACGCCGACGCCGTCGTCGTCGGCGATCGTCCGGATGGTGCGGAGCAGGCTTTCGACGACCTGGGGGGCAAGGCCGAGGCTCAGCTCGTCGACCAGGAGAAGCCTGGGGCGGGTGGCGAGGGCCAGGGCGAGAGCGAGCATGCGCTGCTCGCCGCCGGAAAGGACGGTGGCCTGGCGGGCGAGAAGCGGGCGGAGGGCGGGGAGGCGGTCGACGGCGTCGCCGCCGTGAGGGACGAGGCGGAGGTGCTCGGCGACGGTGAGGCCGGCGAACGGCGCCTGGCCCTGGCGGACGGTGGCCATGCCCAGCTTGGCCAGCCGGTGGGGCCTGGGCGTGCGGTCGCCCAGCACGTCGACCTCGCCGGCCATGCGGGCCAGTACGCCGGCGAGGGCCAGCACCGTCGTGGTCTTGCCGGCTCCATTGAGGCCGAGCAGGGCGACGACCTCGCCGGCGTCCACGCGGAGGTCGACGCCGTGGACGACCGGCACGCCGGCATAGCCCGCGATGAGGCCCCGGGCGGTCAGCACCGCCGGCGCCGGCCGGCAGGCGAGGCGGGCGCCGCCCGTCGGTACGGAGGGTGAGCCGCCGAGGTAGGCCGCGACCACCCTTGGATCGACGCGTACTGATGCCGGAGGGCCCTCGGCGATCACTCGGCCGGCGTCGAGGACAGTGACGCGGTCGCAGACCTCGAGGACGAGGCGCATGTCGTGGTCGACGAGGAGTACCGCCATGCCATGGGCGGCGAGGTCGCGGAGGCGGCGGGCCAGGGCAGCGCGGCCGGCGTCGTCGAGGCCGGCGGCCGGCTCGTCGAGCAGGAGCACCGTGGGCCGGCTGGCGAGGGCCCGGTCCAGGGCCAGCTCGGACCGCTCGGCGTGGGTGAGTCCCTCGGGCAGCCGGTCGTCGGAGGTGGAACCCGCGCCGGCCACGGCCAGGTTCTCGCCGACGGTCAGGTCCTCGAACAGCTCCTGGGACTGGAACGTGCGGGCCAGGCCCAGCCGGGCCCGCCGGTGCGGCGTGAGGTGCTCGATGGGCGTGCCGGCGAGGCGGATCGTGCCGCCGGCCGCCGGCACCAGCCCGGAGAGGGCCTCCAGGGCGGTGGTCTTGCCGGCGCCGTTGGGGCCGATCAGCCCGGTGACCGTGCCGGCGGGGAGGTCGAGGTCGAGGCCAGCGACGACCTCGGAGGCGCCGAAGCGCACCCGGAGCCCCCGTACTTCGAGCGCCATGGTCACCGCCGGCGCCATCGCCAGCCGGTGACCCCGCCGGGCGCCAGCACCGTGACCACCATGAGCCCGATGCCGCTGACCAGCAACTGGTAGCGCCCGAGGTCGAGAAGGGTGAAGGCCAGGCCGTTGGGCACCAGCAGCCCGCCGACCAGGGCGCCGGCAATGCCGGCGATCCCGCCCAGGTAGGCCACCGCCAGGTAGGCGAGCGATACGAACACCCCGAAGGAGCCGTAGGAAAGCTGGCCCTGCTGGTAGCCGAGGAGGGCGCCGGCCACGCCCGCCAGGAAGGCCGACAGAGCGAACGCCCGCAGCCGGGTGACTGATACGTTGACCCCCAGCGCGGCGGCGGCCCGCTCGTTGGCCCGCACGGCGAGCAGTTCCCGGCCGGCGCCGCTCCCCCGCAACCGGGCCAGGCCCACCGCGGTCGCCACCAGCACCGCCAGCACCGCCAGGCCGAACGCCGGCCCCGACGGGTCGAGCCGCCAGCCGAACAGGGCCGGCGCCGGCACCCGCGACCCGCCGAACCCGCCGGTCAGCGTCGGGCTCTTGAACACCACCTCCTCGACCACCACCGCCCCGGCCAGCGTCACCACGGCCAGGCTCACGCCGCGTGCCCGTAGCGCCGGCAGCCCGACCAGCAGGCCAGCGACCGCGGCGAGGAGGGCGGCGAGCAGCGGCGCCACCGGGAACGGCACGCCGGCGCCCGTCGCCAGCCGGCTGAGGGAGAACCCGGCCACGCCGGCGAAGGCCATCTGGGCGAGGGAGATCTGCCCCGACCACCCGGTGAGGACGACGATCGACAGGCACACGAGCGCGCCGACCAGGCTGGTCACCAGGGCCATGCGGTTCTGGCCGCTCAGGGCGAGGACGGCAACCGTGCCGGCCACCGTCCCCACCGCGGCCAGCGCACCCACGCGCCGGGGCCGGCCGGCCAATGGCAGGCGGCTGCCTCCTCCGCCGCCCCGGGCCAGCCGGGCGCCGGCCCCTAGCGCCAGGGCCACGACGATGACCACCAGCGGCAGGGCCTCGCGGATGCCCGACCGGGGGAGCCACGACACGTTGTCCTGCGCCAGCAGCAGCACCGACTGGGCCATGCCCAGGGCCAGCGCCGCGGCCACCGTCGCTCCGAACGACACGAGCCGGCCGACCAGGGCCGCGGCCAGCGCCGGCACCACCAGGAGCGTGGTCGTGACCGGGTCGAGCCCGGTGACCGGCGCCACCAGGATGCCGCCGGCGCCGGCCAGCACACTGGCGACAACCCAGTTCGTCGCGGCCAGGATGTCGGGCGACCAGCCCAGCAGGGCCACGCCCGTGGTGTCGTCGGATGCGGCCCGGCTGGCCAACCCGAACCGGGTGAAGCGGTAGACGGCCCACAGCACGACGCCAGCGACCACCACGAGCGCGGCCAGCAGCAGCCGGTCGCGGGGCACGTCGTTGCCGAGCAGCCGGAGCGGCCCGGCGGGCAGCACCGCCGGCACCGGGCGCCCGGCCGGCCCGAAGCGCAGCACGATCAGCGCCTGCAGCGTGGCCATGAGGCCCACCGACGCCACCAGCCCGGCTAGGGCCGGCGCGGCCCGTAGCGGCCGGAACACCAGCCCGTACGTCAGCAGACCGAGGGCGGCCGCCACCACCAGCGCCAGCCCGAACGCGGCGGCGAACGGCACCTCGTCGCCCAGGTGGAGGCGGCCGACGGGGAGCACGAGGTCGCCCGCGGCCCGCAGCTCCACGAACACGTACGCCACGTAGGCGGCGACCGCCCCGTGGGCCACGTGGACCACGCCCGACACCCGGTGCACCAGTACGAGGCCCAGGCCGAGGCTGGCGTAGACCGCGCCGCCGCCGAGCCCGAGGAGGAGAAACACGATCGTCCGGTCGATCGGGCGACCGTACTGCCCCCACCCCTCGCCCGGAGGAGGACTGGCCGGCGGGCAGAATGGCCGCGTGAAGCGCCTCGTCGTCGTCGTCGTGATGGTGCTGGTGGCGGCGGCGTGCGGCGGCGGTGGGGGCGTCAAGAAGGACGACAACGCCATTGTCCTCGGGATGATCAACCAGGAGGATGCCCCCGTCGGGTCGTTCCCCGAGGCCCGGACGGCGGCCCAGGCCGCCGTCGCCCACGTGAACGAGGACCTCGGCGGGGTCAACGGCCGGCCGCTGCGGCTGGAGGTGTGCAAGACCACCGGCACGCCGGAGTCCTCCGCCGCCTGCGCCAACTCGCTGCTGGCCAAGCGACCGGTGGCTGTGCTCGGCGGGGTCGACCTGGGGGCGGCGGCGTCGCTCCCGGTGTTCGAGAAGGCCGGCATCCCCTACATCGGTGCCACGCCGGCCCTCGGAGAGGAGCTGACGTCGCCGGCGGCGTGGATGTTGGCCGGCGGGGCCGTCGCCGACCTCCTCGCCCAGGCCGACTACGCCCTGGGCACGCTCAAGGTGAAGAAGGTCGGGGGGGTCTACGTGGACCTCCCGGGCGTGCTGACGGCGGTGCTCGGCACGGCCGAGGTCGTGCTCCGGGCCAAGGGCGTCGCCGATGTCAAGCTGGTACCGGCCAAGGCCGACGCCGCCGACTTCGCCCCGGCAGTCAAAGCGGCCACCGCCGGCGCACCCGACGTGCTGTTCGTCCTGTTCCCGGCCCGGAGTTGCGCCCGCATCATGTCGGCGGCCGCGTCGCTCAACGTCAAGGCCAAGGCGTTTTACCCCAGCGCGTGCGCCTCGCAGGCCGTGGTCGACGCCGCCGGCCCGGCGGCCGAGAATGCCTACTTCACCAGCGCGTTCCTGCCCTTCGACGACCCGTCACCCGACGTGGCGACCTGGAAGACCGAGGCCCGGGTCACCAAACCCGACGCCCTGTCCCAGGCCGGCTTCGCCGTGGTCATGGATGTCTACAGCCTGCTCCAGGGCGGCGCCGACACTCCAGCCCGCGTCACCGACGAGCTCCGCTCGACACTGGGCCGCCCCGGCTTCATGGCGCATGACTACACCTGCGACCGCCGGCAGGTGTCTCTCTTGACCGCCGTCTGCAACCCCTATGTCCGCCTGCTCCAGTACAAGGCCGGGAAGTTCGTCGACGTGGCCGGCGCCTGGGTCAGCGGCGCCGAGCTGGTCAAGCTGTTCGGCTAGTTCAAGGTTAGTTCTGTTCCGGGTTCTTCGAGCACTACAACCATCACCACCGCCATTCCGGGATCGGTCTGCACACCCCGGCGTCGGTCCACTTCGGCACCGCCGCCGCC
>JANMRJ010000418.1:0-6602 GCA_031370985.1 Acidimicrobiales bacterium | reverse complement strand
GACCGGCCCAGGAGGCCGGTCCAGCGAGCAATCACGGGGCGGAGGCCCCGTGAGCGCCGGCGGATCGACGCTGTCGACAATCTGTCGTTCTCCGTCGAGCGGGGCGAGCGCGTCGCCTACATCGGCCCCAACGGTGCAGGGAAGTCGACCTCGATCAAGATCCTCACCGGGATCCTCCACCCGACACACGGCGAGGCCACCGTCCTGGGCGTCGTCCCCTGGCTCGACCGGCGCCGGCTGGCGGCGCGCATCGGCACCCTCTTCGGTCAGCGGTCCCTCCTCTGGTTCGAGCTGACGCCCCGCCAGTCCTACCGGATGCTCGCGGCGATCTACGGATTGGACCGCCAACGGGAGGAGACACGCATCGGCGATCTCGGCGACCTGCTCGAGGCCGGCGACCTGTTCGACATGCCGGTGCGCAGCCTGTCGCTTGGCCAGCGCATGCGGTGCGAGCTGGCGGCGTGCATGCTGCACGAGCCGGAGATGCTGTTCCTCGACGAGCCGACCATCGGCCTCGACCTCCTCGCCAAGCAGCGCTTCCGCGAGCTGCTTGTGCGGCTAAACGCGGAGCGGGGGACCACCATCTTCCTAACGTCCCACGACGTGGCCGACATCGAGCACGTCGCGTTGCGGGCCATGGTCATCAACCACGGTTCGCTCATCTACGACAACGAGGTCGTGGCCATGCGCCGGGCCCTGCTCTCGACCAAGCTGGTCGACGTCGGGCTGAGCCGGCCGGCGCCGGCGCCTGCCCTCGCCGGTGTGACGGTGCTGGAGCACACCGACGCCACCATGAAGCTCGTGGTGGACACGGCGGCCACGTCGATCCGGCACGTGCTCGACGCGCTGCTCGACGGTCTGCCGGTCGCCGACATCTCAGTGGTCGACCCACCCCTCGAACAGGTCATTGCGTCGATCTACGGGCGCTCTGCGGTATGAGCGCACCGCGCTGGCCGGGTGTGACCGCCCGGACCGCGGCATTGCGGGTCGTTGCCGAACGGGGTGGCATCGCCGTCACGCTCGGGTTCTACGTCCTGGTGGTCGCGGTGCTGGCCGGCCTCTGGCGGGTGGCCGTCGCCGCCAACGGCGGCGAGGTCGCCGGCTACGGGGCGATCGCCATTACCTGGTACGTCGTGACGACCGAGGCGACCACCGTCTGCATGAATACCCGTTTGATCCCCGATACCGGCCGCGATATCGGTTCGGGGGCGGTCGCCGTCGAGCTCCTTCGACCAGCGTCCGTCCTCGGGGTCCGGGTCTTCTCGGAGCTGGGGCGGTGCCTCCCACGGCTGGCGGCCTGCGCGGTGGTTGGCACCCTCCTGGCGCTCGTGACCGCCGGGGCGCCGCCCCGCGCCGCGGCGCTGGTCCTCGCCGTACCCAGCCTGGTGCTGGCCGTGGCGTGCAACATCGTCGCCCAGCACGCCTTCGCCGCCATGGCGATCTGGGTGCGCGACGCCGGCTCGGCGTGGTTCCTCTACCAGAAGCTGATCTTCGTCGTCGGCGGCATGCTGATCCCGCTGGAGGCGCTGCCCGGCTGGTTGGAGCGGACCGCGTCGGTCCTGCCCTTCCGGGCCATGTCGTACGCTCCGGCCCGGCTGGCGTCCGGTCACGTCGAACCGGTGTTGCTCCTGGAGCAGGCCGGCTGGCTGGTCCTGCTCATCGGACTGGCCAGCGCGGTGTTCCGGGCCGGCGAGCGCCGGCTCCAGGTGGTGGGCGGATGAAGGGCCTGTTGGCGACCTTCCGCAATGCCGTCGCCGAGGCCCGGTCGAACCGAGCGGCGTTCCTTTCGCAGGTCGCGGTCATGGCGCTCAACGACATCGTGTGGGTGTTCTTCTGGGTCGTCTTCTTCCGCCGGGTGGGGTCGGTCCGGGGTTGGGACGGTCGGAACATCCTGCTGCTCCTGTCCGTGCTCACCGCCGCCGGCGGCATCGCGCTCGGAGTGCTGGCCAACGCCCGCCGCATCGGGACCATGGCCATCGACGGCCAGCTTGACGCCGTGCTCGCCCTCCCGGTGCCGCCACTCGCTCACGTGCTCCTCCGGCGGGTGGAGGCCACCAACGTGGGCGATCTGGTGTTCGGCGTCGTCCTGTTCCTCGCCGCCGGCTCGCCGACGCCCGGTCGCGCTGCGATATTCGTGTTCGCGGTGCTGGCCGCGTCGACCCTGCTGACGGGGTTCCTGGTGCTGGCCGGTTCCCTCGCCTTCTTCGCCGGCCGCAACGAGGCCGGCGAGCTGGGCTTCCATGCCATGGTGCTGCTCGGGGCCTACCCGGTCGACATCTTCGCCGGCGCAGCCAAGGTGCTGCTCTACACCGCGGTGCCGGCGGCGTTCGTGGCGTCGGTCCCCGCCCGCCTCATCGAGAACTTCGACGCGGCACAGGCTGCCTGGCTCGTCGTCGCCGCCAGCACCTTCGCCGCCGCCGGCTGGGCCGCTTTCACCCTGGGGCTGCGCCGGTACACGTCGGGCTCCGTCTGGACCCGCTGAGCTCAGTCGAGAAGGTCATCGACGCGCAAGCGGCCATCGTCGCCACACTCGACGGGGACCGCCACCACCGCGTCCACCGGGAGCGGGCCGTAGATGTGGGGGTACCCGTTCTCGGTGCGGACCTCCGCCTGCAGCCGCTCGGTGTCGATGGTGAGGAGGACGATGTCGGTCAGGCCCCGGTAGAAGCGGTCGGCCACTCCCTGGACTTGGTCCCGGAACGAGCAGTGGATGAAGCCCTCCTCGTCGAGCGAGGTGTCGATGGTCGACCGGGTGTACGGCATCCCGTCTGCAACGGCTGCGTCCCACGGTGCTCGGCGGGCGAGATGGTAGATAGGCTCGTTCATCGGGGGATGAGCCTGTCACCTGCGCACGCAGGAAGTGTCAGCAGCCTGACGACGCTGTAGTCGGGGTCAGGTCGATGAGGCGGGCGCCCATGATGAGTTTGAGCTGCATGCTCCCCATTGGCGCACATTTGGTTTCGAAGCCGACGTGGCCTACTTCCGCCAGCCCAGGTTTCACGAACGCGGGCGTGGCGTCGAAGCACGACACTTCGGACTCGCGACGGCCGACGACCAGATAGTCGTACTGCCAGCTGCCGTGATGGAAGTCCGCGCGTGCGTCGTGGCTCATCTCGGTCGCCATGACGATCTGCCAACGCCCGCTGTCAACCGGGCGCCAACGGGCGGTCCGGACCCGGATCATCACCTTGACGCCTTCGTCGGTCCCCTCTCCGGCACGGTCGTCGGTGAGGGCGAGTTCGGTCCACTCCGGACCCGTGGTAACCGGACAGGCCGGATGGCCGTTCGCCGCGCCTGGGCCGGTCCCGCCGGCGCGCCACGCCACGACACCGGCCAGCACGGCGATGGTCAGGAGCACGGCGCCGAGAACGAGGTTACGTCTCGGCCGCGCTTTTGCGGCCGGCTCGCCCCGTAGCGAGCGGAGCAGGGCATCGACGTCGCGATTCCAACTCTCGTTCCGAAGGGATGCCGCTTGTCGCTCGCCGAGTTCCCGTAGATCCTCGGGCAGAGCCTCTGGTGACGGCAGATCCGCGCCGCCGACCAGGACGGGCACGACGGCAATGCCTCGTTGGAGCGCCCTGCCGATCTCGATCCGGACGTATCTCGGCGATGAAGTTCTCGCCCGGTTCGATCTCGGCCACGTCCTGGAAAACCCGCCCGGCACCCAGTCGATCCCGCAGGTCGTCGGCGAGGCGCCCGGCATAGCCACCCACGTCGTTGCGCCGGTAGCTCAGGAAGACTCGTACTGCTCGCTGTCGCATCGCCCCGCTGCTCCTTGCCGCGGGCGACATCGTTCCACCGCTGTTCCGCCGTGGCAAGGTGTTGCAGGCGTATCGTCACCCACGACACGCCGGACGGGGGTGATTGGGGTGGGTGGCATCTTCATCAGCTACCGGCGCGACGACAGCCGCGGCACCGCCGGCCGGCTCTATGACGACCTGACCGACCGTTTCGGCCGGGACAGCGTCTTCCGCGACATCGATGCCGTCGGGATCGGCGTGGACTACGCCGCGGTCATCGGTGACTTCATTGCCACCTGCGACGCGGTCGTCGTCATCATCGGCAACCAGTGGCTGGAGATCCGTGACGAGGCGGGCCGCCAGCGCCTGGCTGAGCCCGGCGACCTCGTGGCCGAGGAGATCGCCACCGCCCTCGGCGCCGGCAAGCTCGTCATCCCCGTTCTGGTGGAGGACGCGGACATGCCGTCGGCCGCATACCTGCCGCCGGCGCTGGCGCCGCTGCCCCGGCTCAACGCTCTCCGGGTCAGCGACGACCGATGGGACTACGACGTCGGTCGCCTGGTCACCCGCCTCGAGCAGGTGCTGCCGGCCGTCTCCTCAACCGCGCCGCCGGGAGCGACTGATCGGGCCGTCGGGGTTCGGGCCGTCGGGGTGCAGCCGGTCCCTCCTCGGCCGGGCCGCCGGCGAGTGCTCGTCGGCGCGGCGGCGAGTGTCGTCGTCATCGCCGCGCTGGTCGTCTCGCGCCTCACGTTCCTCGGCGGAAACGACAAGACAAATGGCACGGTCACTACGGTCCAGGTGACGACCACCGTGACCTCGCCGGCGACCACCACGACGCTGGCGCGGGTCACGACGACGACCACGACCACCGCGCCCGGCACCGCGGCGTCGATCACGCTTTCGCGGAGCACCGGGCCGGCCGGGACATCTATCACCGTCGGCGGGCGCGGCTTCAACGCCGGCGAGACGGTCGAGGTCAGGTTCCACGTCACCCAGCTGGCGACTGTTGTGGCCACCCTGACCGGCACGTTCGGCGGCGTGGTGATCCAGGTGCCGGCCGGCTCGCCGAAGGGGTTCCCATTCATGGTCAGCGCCACCGGCAAGACGAGCGCCAAGACGGCACGGGCGCCGTTCACCGTGACCTGACCCTCAGACTGCACCGCACATCGTTTGGTCAATCCGGGGTGGCGCGGCCCCGCCGCCGATGACACGGCCGGCCCCCGATTGACCAGACGACGTGAGTTGGGGGCTACGACTGGGTGTTGGTGGCGACCTTGGCCTTGAGGAAGGCCACGTTCAGCGCCTCCTGCGCCGGCGCCGAGCTGGCGGCCATGAGGGCGGCGATGTCCTCCTTGGCCGCCTCGTACCCGGGTTCGGGCGAGACGTGGGGGTTCTTGTACCGGTGGGCGTAGTTCTGGTTGGCGTTGCTGAGCGCCAGGTGGAACACGGTCTCCCGGCCCTTGTAGTTGCGCCGGAAGCGGGCCCAGCGGCGTGAACCCGAGTAGAAGGTGCGGTATGCCGTGGCCAGGCCGGTCTCGAGCTGCTCGGCCGTCATTTTGGCCGGCTCGAACACGCAGCTGTACATGTTGTACCGCTTCCAGTCGAACGTGGTGATGCGGTCGTCGGTCAGCATGCGGGCGTAGGTGGCGGTGCCCGGGTAGGGCGTGAGGATCGAGAAATGGGCGACATCGACGTTAATGTTGTCGACGAACTTGGCCGTCTCCTCGAAGCAGTCGGGGCCCTGGCTGTCGAAGCCGAAGATGAAGCCCCCCTCAATGCCGGCGCCGGCCTTGTGGACCTTGGCCACCAGCTCGCCGTACTCGCCGGGACGGTTCTTCTTGTTGCACTCGACGAGCGCGTCGCGGTCGATGCCCTCGAAGCCGATGAACATGGTGCGCAGACCGCTGCGGGTGGCCATGTCGAGCAACTCGGTGTTGCGGGCCAGGCCGATCGACGCCTGGGCGCCCCAGCGGACCTTGACCCCCGACGACAGGATGGCCTCCGACAGCTCGCCGCAGAAGTCGAGGTCGGCGGCCAGGTCGTCGTCGAGGAAGAACACGTAGGTGAACTCGCCGAGGTGCTGGCCCGCCTTCTTGAGGACCCTGATCTCTTCGAGGATGCGGTCCGGCGAGCTGTGCCGCGAGCCCCGGCCGTTGATGCGGATGACCGAGCAGAAGTCGCAGTTGAAGCGGCAGCCCCGGGTTGTCTGCAGCGTGTTGAGCGGGGCGTAACGGTAGATCGGCCACTTCTTAAGAATGTCGATCCACTCGTGGTTCATGGGGACGTTTTCCATGTCCTGGAAGCTGCCCTTGTACAGGCGTTGCAGGTTGCCGGCGGCCGCGTCGGCCAGGACGGTGCCCATGATGGTGTCGGCCTCACCGGAGACGACCGAGTCGCAGTGGCGGAGGGCCTCGATCGGGATCAGCGAGGCGTGGACCCCGCCGAGCACGACGGGCACGCCCTTGGCCCGGTAGGCATCGGCCAGGCGGTAGGCCTGGGGGGCGATCGACGTCCAGACGGTGAGGCAGGCCAGGTCGGGGGTCTCGTCGGGGATCTTCTCGTAGTTCTGGTCGATGACCCGCGGCTCCCAACCGGCGCGGCGGGCATGGGCAGCCAGCACCAGCAGGGCCATCGGCGGCATGCGGTGGCCGAACGTCTGATGGATACCGGTGCCACCCCACTTCGGGATGACGAGGTGGACGAGCGGCTTGTCGCGCTTGGGTCCGGGCACGGAGTGCAGGCTACGCCTGTACGGGCTGGGGGGTGAAGCGGACCCGCAGCTCGTCGAGGCCCCGGATCACGTAGTGGTCGCGGTAGGTCGGCTCGGTGGTCGCCAGCTCCATGTCGGGCAGCCGGCGGAGC
>JANMRJ010000392.1:0-2794 GCA_031370985.1 Acidimicrobiales bacterium | reverse complement strand
ATCTCGGCCATGGCCTCCAGATCAACGGCTGCCGTGCTTGACGCCAGTCCCGACGAAGCCGCCGGCGCTCCGTCTCGTCCTCGCCACCCCAGACGCCATCCTCCTGGTTCGTCGCCAGCGCGAACTCCAGGCAGGCGGGTTTCACCGGACAGGACAGGCAGCATGCCTTCGCCGCCCGGATCTGCTCAAGAGCGGCGCCTGTACTCCCAACCGGGAAGAACAGTTCGGGATCGACGTACCGGCAGGCCGCCCGAGTCCTCCAGTCGTCGGCGTCGGTCTCGACGACGATGTTCCACCGCTGGCCCGTCGGTCATTCTCCGGCGTAGCGTCGCGATGTGGCCGTTGATCGGGACTGCTTGAGCGCTGCCATTCCGGACCTCCTGAGCGGCCTCCCGTGGGGAGTCGCCGGGGTCCAGGGCGACACCTCCCGTTCTGGGTGCACTGCCTACGTGCACCCGAACGGCTCCAGTCTATGGCGGGCCATGTCCTCGTGGCCAGGGTCTGCTCCAGATCAGCTCGGCTGGGGAACGATCCGGATGTAGGGCTTTGGCTCCTTCCACTCACCGAAGATCTGCCTGGCCTCGTCGTTGGACACGGCACCGCCGATGATCACGTCCTCGCCCTGCTTCCAGTTCACCGGCGTCGAGACCCGGTGCGCGGCGGTGAGCTGGAGCGAGTCGATGACCCGCAGGACCTCGTCGAAGTTGCGCCCGGTGGACATCGGGTAGACGAGGATCAGCTTGATCTTCTTGTCCGGCCCGATCACGAAGACGTTTCGCACCGTCTGGTTGTCGGCGGGTGTCCGGTCGGCCGGGTCGCCGGAGGCGCTGGCCGGCAGCATGTCGTAGGCCTTCGAGACGGCCATGTCGACATCGCCGATCATGGGGTAGTTCGGCCGGGTTCCCTGCGTCTCCTCGATGTCGTCGGACCACTTGGCGTGGTTCTCGGTCCGGTCGACCGACAGCCCGATGATCTTGACGTTGCGACGGTCGAACTCGGGCTTGAGCTTCGCCATGTAGCCGAGCTCCGTCGTGCACACTGGCGTGAAGTCCTTGGGGTGGGAAAACAGCACTGCCCAGGAGTCGCCGATCCAGTTATGGAACTTCAACTTGCCCTCAGTGGTGTCCGCCTCGAAGTCCGGCGCGGTCTCGCCGATCTGCATTCCCATCCTCCTGCTCGTCGGTCTTGCCTTCTGTTCCGGTCATTCTGCCTGTTCCGGTCATTCTGCCGTGCCCGGCCTCCGCGTGGGTAGGACCGCGGCCATGTCGATGACGCTCGTGGTGATGGCGGCCGGCCGCGGCTCGCGTTTCGGAGGGATGAAGCAGGTGGCCGTCGTCGGCCCCTCAGGGGAGTCCCTCCTCGACTACGCGGTCTACGACGCCCGGCGCGCCGGCTTCCACGACGTGCTCTTCGTCGTGTCGGAAGCCAGCGTGGACGCGGTCGAGGCCCACGTGCTGGCGGGCTGCGGCCGCCAGGTCAAGGTCCGGTACGGGTTGCAGTCCACAGACGGTCGGGCCAAGCCATGGGGCACCGGCCACGCCGTCCTGACCGCGTGTGGGGACCTCGACGGGTCGTTCGGTGTCGTCAACGCGGATGACTTCTACGGGCAGGCATCGTTCGGGATCCTTGCCCGGGAGCTCGGCAGCGACGGCCCTGACCACGTGCTGGTCGCCTACCGGCTGCGCGAGTCGCTCTCGCCCAACGGCGGTGTATCACGCGGCCTGTGCGGGGTGGACGGCGGGTTTCTTTCCTCGATCACCGAGCTCCACGACGTGGAGGCCGGCGCCAGCGGCGTGCGCTGTCGGGAGAACGTGGCCCTAACCGGTGACGAGCTCATCTCCGCCAACCTCTGGGGCTTCCGGCCGACGTTCCGCGGGGTGCTGGCCGAGGAGTTCGACCGGTTCCGCGGCGAGCACGGTGGCGACCCCGACGCCGAGTTCCTCCTTGGCGACGCGGTCGGCCGCGTGCTCGCGCACGGGGCCGACCGGGTGCGCGTCCACCCGACATCGGAGCGCTTCTTTGGCGTGACCTATGCGGAGGACGTCGCCGCGGTCACCGCGGCGATCGGCGCGCTGGTCGACGCCGGCCGCTACCCGGCCTCCCTCTGGGATTAGTTCGCCGCGACCCACTTGGCCAGGATGAGCCGCAGGTCGGCCGACCGCACGGGCTTGCTGAGGTAGTCGTCCATGCCGGCGGCGATGCAGCGGTCCCTGTCACCCTCGGTCGCCCCTGCGGTCATGGCGATCACGGGTGTCCGGCGCGACGGGCCCTGCTGGCGCCGTAGCTCGTGGGTCGCCTCGTACCCGTCCAGCTCTGGCATCTGGCAGTCCATGAGGACGGCGGCGTAATCGTTGCGCATCAGCGCGTCGACCGCCTCCAGCCCGTTGGCGGCCACGTCGGCGCGATAGCCCATCCGTTCGAGCATCCGGACGGCGACGAGCTGGTTCACCGGGTTGTCCTCAGCCACCAGCAGACGGATTTCGCCCGCGACCTGCTTCAGCGCGGCCGGCGACGCCCTCTCGCCGCCGGACGGCGGCAGTGGAACGTTGAACCAGAACGTGCTGCCGGCGCCGGCCTCGCTGCGAGCCCCGATCTCGCCGCCCATCATGTCGACCAGCTGGCGGCTGATGGCCAACCCCAGGCCCGTCCCGCCGTACCGTCGTGATGACGAGGAGTCGAGTTGCTCGAAGGCGCGGAACAGGTGGCGCTGGTCGGCCGCCGAGATCCCGATCCCCTGGTCGGTTACCTCGACATACAGGACGGCCGGCCCGTCGCCGGCACCCGAGGCTCGGAT
>JANMRJ010000384.1:0-4757 GCA_031370985.1 Acidimicrobiales bacterium | reverse complement strand
GTCCGTGCCTTCGTCGAGCGCAACCCACTCCTGCATCGGTCTGCCCTTGCCGGCATCGAAGGCCAGCCCATCGCCACTGACCAGCAGGGCTGCCACCCGCTCCCCTGGCAGCTTGAGCACGAGACGGCCGTGGCTGACCATTGCGAAGATGCTGCCGTTGACCTGCAGGGCGCTGGAGCCAAAGCCGCGCCGACCAGATCCGAGCGTCACGCCGTCCCGGCCCACGAGCGCCTCGACCAGGTCGGCAAACCGCGCTTCGATCGTCTGCGTGTCAGGCATCAGCCGTCCTCGTCGGCTTCGGGCTGGGCCGGTCAGCGATTCGGGACATGGGATGGATCGTCCGACCCTCGCCCAGCATCGTCACGAATGTCGCGATCCGGCGTGCCCGCGTCTCGGGCCGCCGCGCGTCCTGGACCCGATAGAGAATTGCGTACCGGTTTGCGGCGTCGAGTGTGGCGAAGAACGCGGCCGCCTCCCGTTGGGCTTCCAGGGCGAGCCGCAGGTCGTCAGGCATGCTCATCGTCCGTGAGCCTGCATAGGCCGCGTCCCAGCGCCCGTCCGCCTTCGCAAGCTCGACCGCCCGGAGACCCGCCGGCTGCATGAGGTCCCGCGCCATGAGGGCCTCGACTCGCTCCCGGTTCGCCTTCGACCAGCGGCTCCCCACGCGACGGGGCGTGAACCGCTGCAGCCAGAAGACATCGTCGAGGGGCGCCTTCTGGCCATCGATCCAGCCGTAGCAAAGGCCGACCTGGAGCGCCTCCTCGTACGTGACGCTCGCGGCGTCCGCGCCCTGCTTGGCGATCTGGAGCCACAGCCCGGCGGAGGTTCGGTGGTGCTCGTCGAGCCAGTGTTGCCACGCCTCGCGAGAAGCAAAAAGCATGGTCGGTAGATCTTGCTTGTCGTTCATCGTGCGTCTCACTGTAGCGCTCAAGTGGACCATCCACGTCGTCGAGGACCAGCCGCTCGGCCCCGCATTCGCCGTGTTCCAGCGTGTCGACCGCTCAACGCTCGAGCTTCCCACCGCCGTTGCACGGACCGAGCGGCGGCTTTCTCGCGGCGACTGCCCGGACGCGACAGTTCGGCAGCCCGTGCGACGAACCGGCAGCCTTCGCGACACGGCTTCAGCGCCAGCCCGGAAGCGTAGTCGGATCGTCCAACCACCGTCCTATCCGGCCATGGTGCTGCGCCCAGGCAGCCCATGTCTCCTGAGCAAACTGCATCTCGATCTCGGAAAAGGCTGGCGATGCTCCCACGGCGACGAGATCCACGACCGTGACCGCATAGTCAGCGGGTGGAGGTGGCAGCCAGGGGTAGGTCCGATGTGCCAGTCCCGACAGAAAGCGCGGCCCCTCAGCCGGGAGCCCACCGCGCACGAGGATGCGGCACAAGTCGAGCAAGTGGAGACACACGGACTGGCTCGCCTGGGGAGTCGGTACGCCCGGATGCTGTACGGCATACGCGTCGACCGTCAGTTGGGTTCTCGGCACCGGGCTCGCCGTGAGTTCAGCGTAGTGCTGCCAACAGCCCGGCGCAGACAGCATGTAGCGGTGGGTTGGGCCATCGACATCCGGGACTGTGGCTCCGCAACCGATGCACCGAACGGTCGCTCTCATCGCACGGATTGTCGGCAGCCGGGTAGCGCAACGGCGTCGAAGGGATCGCCGCTCCGCGCGATCACGTGATTGCCGAGGACCGCCGGGAGGCGCTCCGGCACAAGCGTGAGGGCGTTCTTCAGGACCACGACCGCCTCGCGGGGTGGACGGATCCAGCTCCGCTCCGGGAATCCATCCACGGCCCGGACGATCTCGCCGTCGAACGGGGAGTGAACCAGCGATCCCCACGCGTAGCACTTGCGGGTGGGAACGCCGACCAGGAACGAGCGCAGCCGACTGGCCGGGTGGTAGTGCAAGCTCGGGCGTCGGTCGGCCATCAGGAAGTCGTAGGCAAGGCGCTGGCCGAGCAGGTCCGTGCCATGACTCGGGATACGGTCGGCGGGTGAGTTGACCGCGACCCATCCCTCACCGCGCAGCGGGAACTCGACCACCAGGGCGCTCAGCAACTCGCCAGCCACCCGCCGATCATACGTGATCGGCCAAGGATCGCGACATCATGACCAGAGGCACGGAGGTCCCTCGCCTCGGCACGAGCGAGCCGCCTGATGGCGGCGCGTCGGCGCGCGGCTGGACGTTGGTTCCGCAGCCCCAGGGTCGACCAGTGCAGGCAGCATGCGACGCTGGTCGCCGCTCGGCGGCAGGGACCGGACAGTGCGCTGTGTGCCAGTGGCGAGTTCTGGCTCCGGCGGTAGGATTCGAACCTACGACATGGCGGTTAACAGCCGCCCGCTCTACCACTGAGCTACGCCGGAGCGAGGGACCGCCGAGGGCGGTCGGGGGCGGGCCGGGGGCCACGCCGCGGGACAGGATAGCATGGGGCGAGATGGGCCTGATTGCGCCGTTGGACCTCGCCGCCCGCCTCGGCGACCCGGATCTGCGCGTCGTCGACGTGCGCTGGTACCTGGGCGAGCCGGGGCGCGGCCGCCGCGCCTACGAGGCCGGCCCCCTGCCCGGCGCGATCTTCCTCGACATGGACACGGACCTCGCGGCGACGTCCGGGCCGGGCCGTCACCCGCTCCCGGAACCCGCGCTGCTGGCCGAGCGGCTGGGTCGGGTGGGGATTGGTTCGGACGACTTCATCGTGGCCTGCGACGACGTGACAGGCTGGGTCGCCGCTCGACTGTGGTGGATGCTCGACGACCTGGGGCACCAGCGCGTCGCCGTGCTCGACGGAGGGTTTCCGGCCTGGGTCGCCGCGGGGCTGCCGGTGACCACGGAGATCGCGTCGCTGCCGCCGCCGGCCCGGCTCAGGCTGGCGGACCACTGGACGCGGGTGGTCGACCGTGACGAGCTGCTCGGTCGCCTCGGACAGGTGGTCGTGCTGGACGCCCGCGCGCCCGCGCGCTATCGCGGGGAGATCGAGCCGATCGACCCGGCCGCCGGCCACATCCCGACCGCCCGAAACGCCCCGACGGCCGACAACCTGGGCCCCGACGGCCGCTTTCTGCCATCCGACGCGCTGGCCGCCCGGTTTCGCGCGCTGGGCGTGGACGGGGTCGAGGGCGGCGGTGCCGGCGTGGCCGGCGGTGCCGAGGGCGACAGGGTTGCCGCGATCGGCGCCCGGCATGCCGAGATCGACGTCGTCACCTCGTGCGGCAGCGGGGTCTCAGCCTGCCACAACGCGCTGGCCATCCGGCTGGCCGGCCTGCCCAGTCCGCTGCTCTACCCCGGCTCCTGGTCGGACTGGGCAACCGCGGGATACCCCGTGGCCACGGGCCCAGACCCGGGCGAGGCGCCGCGGGGCTGAGGCGGTGCCGGCGGGCGCTTCCGCCAGGAGCAGGACCGCGGGTGATCGGCTCGAAGCAACGTCGCTGCGGCCGGCGGCGGGCGGCGGTGATGGGCGGGCGGTGGCGGATCGGCGGTGATGGGCGGGGCGACGGTCGGCGGCGGGCGACGGTGATGGGCGGTGATGGGCGGCGGTGATGGGCGGGGCCGCGGTCGAAGTGGTCGTCGACCGACACCTGAGCTGCAGGCCTGCCCAAATACGTCGCCAGTAAGTGGACCTGGTCATCATCGGCGCCATGGGAACGTCGGAACGGGCGGTTGAGCGCGGCAGGCAGCTGGGCGAACGGACGCTGGCCGAGCTGGGCCGTGAGATCCATGAGGCCAGGCCTGCCGGCGGGCTCAGTCAGGAGGAAATTGGTCGAGCGGTCGGGTTGTCCCCAGCGCGAATCAGCCTGATCGAGCGCGGCCGGGTGCCCAATGTGCCGTTCATGCACCTTCCGCGGATCATGGCAGTCCTCGGTCTCCAACTGAGCGCCCGGGCGTATCCCGTTGGCCAGCCCTTGCGCGATGTGGCGCATCTGGCGCTACTCGCGGCGCTTCGATCACGAATCCCGGCGGGTACCTCGTGGCGGACGGAGGTACCGCTCCCGGTCACGGGAGACAAACGCGCCTGGGACGCGGTGATCGGCGCCGGGTCGGGGGCGATCGGGGTGGAGGCGGAGACGCGACTGCACGATGTCCAGGCGCTGGAACGGCGGATCAACCTGAAGAAGCGCGATGGCGGCCTGGACCGCGTGATTCTGCTTTTGCGCAACACCCGCTGGAACCGATCCGTGGTCCAGGGCGACGGTGCTGGGCTCAGGCTCGCGTTCCCGGTCCCCGGGGAGGCGGCGCTCGTGGCGCTTGCCGCCGGACGCGATCCGGGTGGCGACGCCATCATTCTGCTCGCGATGCCCTCGATTCCACGGACGACCGGGAGGCCTCGCAAGCCGAGCTGAGCATGGAGTTCCTGCTTTTGGGTGCGCCGCCGGAACCGGTGCTGAGGCCGGGGAACAAGGCGGCGACCGGTGCGGTTCAGCTGTGGTCGTGGACGTGGCCGGCGCCATGGACGCGGGGGGCACCGTGGACGCGGCCAGTGCCGCAGCCCAGACCGTCGCCGTTTGCGTGTGACACGCAAGCGTGACCGCGCTGGGGCCTTTCGCGTCGAACCTGTGCGTGTGATACAAGAACGTGACCGCTCGGGGGTGTTTCGGGTCAGGCTTGTGCGTGTGACACAAGGGTCGCGTCCCGGATCTGCTGGAAAAGCTCTGACGGCAGAGGCTCCTCGGCACGGGTAGGTTAGGCGATCTGCTCCTCCATCCGCGGGACGGACCGGGCGACGCTGAGTGCGGCGATGGCGTGACGATCGAGCAGCGTGAG
>JANMRJ010000364.1:0-1456 GCA_031370985.1 Acidimicrobiales bacterium | reverse complement strand
CACGTAGTGGGGGCCCGGCGAGGGCTTCAGAAACGCGCCCGGGGGCTGGGGGTCCTTGACCCCGTACACGGTGACGTCGAACTGCCCCGTGCGGGCGGGGCCGCCGAGGGCGGAGCTCCTCGACGCCGCGGCGCCGGCGGCAGCGCCGGGGGTCTCGTCCTTGCCCCCCTGCGTGAGGGCGACCACGACAGCAATCACCAGTGCGACCGGCACCCCGACCCTGACCCAGCGCGGCCACGCCCGCCAGCGGTCGGCGAGCGAGGCCGCCGGCAGGACGGACCCGGGGGACGGCGCCGCTGGTTCGACGGGTGCGGCCACGGGGCCGCGGGCGGCGGGCGGTGCCAACGTCGCCACGGGGGCGCTGCGAGCCTGCTCCGGCGGGCGGGATCCGGCCGGCGGCAGCGGGTCGGTCGACCGCACACGGTCGTCGCTGACGACGTGCTCGGTCCACCCCGAGCCGTCCCAGTAACGGCCGGCGAACCGTCGAGACGGGTCCCGCTTCCATCCGGCTGCCTTCGGGTCCGTGACCGCATCCGCCAACGTGTTCCTCCTCGAGGGATGTGGTCGTCACTATAGGACCGCCCCCTACCGCCCGTGACCTGGCCCTTTTGATCCGGTCGGCGGTCAGGCGCAGCACCTCCGACGCTGATGGAGTCGCACCCACACCCGCCGGCCACAGACGCTACCGTGAGGCCGACGGAGGCGAGAAGGATGATGCGGGGCGCCTCATGCCGGTACGACGATCATGCGCGCCCAACGGTTCCGTGCTCCTCCGTCGTCCAAATATTGGTGTGAACCTAGATTTAGACTGAGTCCAGCATTTTCGGACTAGTCTCATGCCGTGGCCGCCGACAACCAGACGGTGCTCCGCCGGCAGGGTCTGCAGGTCACGGCCCAGCGGCTGGCCGTACTGCGAGCGGTGTCTGCCGTGTCACACAGCACGGCGGACGACATCTGCCAGGCCGTCCGGGCCGAGATCGGCGCCATCTCCCATCAGGCGGTGTACGACGCCCTCGCCGCCCTCACCGACAAGGGTGTCTTCCGGCGCATCCAGCCGGCCGGGTCACCAGCCCGCTACGAGAACCGCGTTGGCGACAACCACCATCACCTCATCTGTCGAAGCTGTAACCGGATGACCGATGTCGACTGTTCGGTCGGCGAAGCGCCGTGCCTGACGCCGGCCGAGGGCTCGGGCTACCAAATCGACGAGGCTGAGGTGATCTATTGGGGCCGATGCCCCGAGTGTGCGGCGGCCACCTCGTCAAGAGCAACCAACCCTCAGAACGAAACAGCGAGACAGGAGAACGTCCGACGTGTCTGACAATGTCCCCAACGGCGATGTCCCCAACGGCGATGTCCCCAACCGCGGCAGCGAAAGCGAAAACCCGGTCCTCCCCGCTCCCACGCCCAAGCCGGGTCGGCCCAGGTCGAACCAGGACTGGTGGCCGAACCAGCT
>JANMRJ010000357.1:0-2842 GCA_031370985.1 Acidimicrobiales bacterium | reverse complement strand
CCCCGCCTCGGGGGCCCCCGGGCGGGCGGCGGCCCAACCACGCACGGGCGTCGGGCCCCGGCCCCCCCGGGCCCCCCGGAGCGCAGCTGCCTCGTCGAGCAACCTCCGGTTGCTCGACGATTAAAGCTTCGCGACCTGGCTGAACTCGAGCTCGACCGGGGTCTCCCGGCCGAAGATGTTGACCAGCACCTTGAGCTTCATCTGGTCGTCGTTGATCTCGGCGATGGTACCGGTGAAGTCGGCGAAGGGACCTTCCCGTACCCGGACACTCTCGCCGATCTCGAACATGGCCCGGTGCTTGGGCTTGCGCTGCGCACCGTCGGTGCCGGTCGGCTGCACCTGGAGGATGCTCTCGACCTCCTTGCGCGAGAGCGGGGTGGGCTTGGCGCCCAGGCCCACGAACCCGGTGACGCCGGGGGTGTTGCGGACCACCCGCCAGGAGTCGTCGTCCAGCTCGCAGCGCACCAGCAGGTAGCCGGGGAACACCTTCTTCTGGACGGTGACCCGCTTGCCGCCCTTGAACTCGATGACATCCTCCATCGGGATGACGCACTCGAAGATCCGGTCCTCCATGTTCATGGAGGCGATGCGGCTCTCGAGGTTGGACTTCACCTTGTTCTCGTAGCCGGCGTAGGTGTGCACGACGTACCAGGAACCCGGACGGTCGTACGGGCTCTCGACGGGCGGCTCGTCTTCCTCGCCGTCGTCGAAGCCCTCGGCCAGGAGCTCGTCCTCGGACAGAACCTCGACAGCGGCAGCCTCGGTCGCGAGGGGGGACGCCACCTCGGCATCAGTGGGAGCAGGCGCGCCGAGGGACTCGATGTCGGTGGTGGGATCGTCGGTCTGGCTCATTTGAAGAGGAAGATGACGGCTTTGGCGAACACGTAGTCGAGAGCGAAGATGATGGCGGTCAGCAGGAGGAGGGCCATCAGCACGACGATGGAATAGTTGATGACCTCGGCCCGTGTGGGCCACGCCACCTTCCGCAGCTCAGCGCGGACCTGGCGTGCGTACTCGGAGGGGCCGACGCGCTCTTTCGTCGCCACCCGGGCCGCGGGCTGGCGCGGCGCTTCCTTCCGGGTGGGAGTGCCATCAGCGTCGACCTGACCCTGACGCTGCATCATCCTTTTCATCTCACGGTTCACGGCAAGACATCCACTCTCATCTGGGCACTTTCAAGTTCGGCACTTCCGAGTCGGAGACGAACGAGCAGGGCAGGAGGGACTCGAACCCCCAACCGCCGGTTTTGGAGACCGGTGCTCTGCCAAATTGAGCTACTGCCCTCAGCAGGCCAGCCCCTGACGTACGCGTCCCTAAGGTTAGCCCATCCCTGACGACGGGCTTCCAGCAGCCGAGCGAGCCCTAGCTGGCGAGGCGAACGCGCCGGCGGGCCCGGGTGGCCAAGATGGCTCCTGCGGCGCCGGCAGCCGTCGCCGCGGCGATCCCGCCGACGTAGGCCACCCGCCGGCCGTTGAGCAGGTCGTGGATGGCCCGACGCTCGCCGGCAGCCCCGATGGCGGCCAGGATGTCAGGGAGCAGGCCCGGCGCAGGCTCGAGCACCTCGGTGCGCAGCTGGTGGAGCGTGCGCAACACCTTGCGGTACTGGACCAGCTCGGCCTGGCACCGGAGGCACGCGGCCACGTGGCGCTGCACCTTCATATCGGCGACCTCGCCACCATCGACGACGGCGGGCAGGGCCGCCGCGACATCGTCGCAGGACACGCCACCACTCTCGAAGAACCGGCTAGACCGCACGGGCTTTCTCCTCTCCGGGCATCGGGAACAGGCGCTCCCGCAGTTTGCGACGGGCCCGGTGCAAGCGCACCTTCGCCGCCGACTCGGTGATACCAAGCTCCGATGCGATGGCGTCGTGAGGCAGGTCGTAGACGTCGCGCAGCACCACGACCGCCCGCAGGATCGGGGGCAGGTCGGCCAGGGCGGCGGTCACCCGGTCGCGGAGCAGGCCAGCTTCGGCCATGATCTCCGGGTCTGACTCCGGGCGCTCGTCGAGCACGTTGTCGTCGTCGGAGAGCTGATCGTGACGGCCCTTGGACCGCCGCACCAGGTGCGTCGAGGCGCAGTTGGCGGTGATCCGGTACATCCAGGTCGAGAACCGGGCATCGCCCCGGAATCTCTTGAGCGACTTGAACGCCCGGAGGTAGGCCTCCTGAGCCACGTCGCGGGCGTCGTCCTCGTTCCCGGTCAGCCGGTAGGCCAACGTGTAGACATCGGCCTGGGTGGCCTCGACGAGCGCGGTGAACGCGGCAGTGTCGCCGGCTTTCGCGGCGGCGACAAGCCGGGCTTCCTCGGAAGGGATCACCACTGGTGCCACATCCTCTAGGACCGGCACCTCCGCCGGAAGGTTACGGGCATCCGGCCCGGGAGGCCGGATCAGGTGATCCTGTAGCTCTAGCGCGTCTCCCGGTGAGTGGTGTGCACCCGGTCCCAGCGGCAGTACTTCTTCACTTCCATGCGTTCCCGGTCGTTCTGCTTGTTCTTCATGGTGATGTAGTTGCGGCGCTTGCACGTCTCGCATGCCAGCGTCACCTTCACCCGCTTCTCGCCCTTGGCCACTTCCCTGGTCCTCTCGGTTCACGCTGACTCTCGGCTCACGCTGACTCAACAATCGTACAGTCCGGGGGCCGAAGCCCCGGACGACCCCAGGCGGGTTTTACTTCAGAATCTTCGTGACGCGGCCGGCGCCCACGGTGCGACCACCCTCGCGGATGGCGAAGCGAAGGCCTTCGTCCATGGCGATGGGGTTGATGAGCTCGATGTTCAGGGTGATGTTGTCGCCGGGCATGACCATCTCGGTGCCCTCGGGCAGGGTGATCTGGCCGGT
>JANMRJ010000347.1:0-3437 GCA_031370985.1 Acidimicrobiales bacterium | reverse complement strand
ATCTCGGCCGGCACGGTGTCGAGGTTCACACGGATCGACTCGTCGTCGCCCTCGCCCACGCCGGTGAGATTGTCGCCGGTGTGCTCGACCGAGCCATCGACCGAGCGGAGGTTGTTGTAGAAGATGAAATCCTGGTCCGAGCGCACCCGCCCGCCGGCACCGACCAGGAACAGGCTGGCGTCGAGGTCGAAGTCGGCGCCCGCCGTGTCACGCGTGTCCCACCCCAACCCGATCAGAATGCGTCGCAGCCCGGGATCGGACTTCGACAGCGAGACGTTGCCGCCCTTCGACAACGAGACACCCATGGGTCTGCTCCTTCCGTCTCGGTACGCGCCGCCCCACGATCGCCGGGAGGCGCGCGCAACCCGCTTGCCGTGCACCGGACTCTAACGGTCCGCGGGCCCCACATGTCAACGGTCCCGCCGGCGGCGCCGTCCGGGCCGGTCGTGGACCACGGCCGACCGGGGACCGGGCGCCGACCAGACGAGCGCGCTCCCCTCCCGAGCGCCCGGGACCACCTGGAAGTAGTACGTCCCGGGCTCGGCCTTTGGCAGCCTCCAGCCCTGCTTGAGCTCATAGGCCATGTTCGTGACCTTGGCCTGCTGGGCCTGGGGGTCCTCGGCGCCGGCGGGCGAGCCTTGGAGGCTCCAGAGCACGAGCACCTCGGTGCACCCCGGAGGCCACGTCCAGCGAAGGACGATGTCGTCAACGTCGTCCTCGGCGACGACATCGACGACGTCGCCCAGCCCGGTATGGCGGATGGGCTCCCCGACCACGCCCTGCGCCCCCACGACGGTGACAGGGACGTACCAGCGCACGCCGCCGCCCGTGCGATCGGAGGCTGCTGCCCGATCGGCCGCAATCGGCAGGACCTCGCCGAGCCGCTCGAGGCGGCGGGCGTCGATGACATCGGCCACCGCGGGCGGCTGGCCCGCCATCACCCTGACCACGGCGACCACGCCGGTGGGCGGCGCCGGCCACGAGAGGCTGATGCGATCACCGTCCGCCAACGCCTGAAGACCGTGCAGCGGTGTGGGCAGGGCGAAGGGCTGGCCCGTGACCGACCGGCCCTCGGTACGTACCGCGCCGCCCGTGGGGGTCGAGTACTCGACGAAGACGCGGTACCGGTAGCTGGCGCCGTTCATCACCGTCGTGTCGAGCAGTCCCCCGACCCCGCCCCGCATCCGGTGCGAGGGTTCGCCGGCCAAGTCGGTGCGGGTCCGCTCCACCCAGACCTGGCCAACTCCGGCCGGGTGGCGCCACCGCACGTCGACCGAGCCGTCGTGGTCGATCGCCGTCAGCCCCTCGACCTCCCTGACGACGAACACCGGGCTGGTGTGGCTCTCGCCGGAGTCGATGCCATGGCGGCGCGCCTTGACGCTGTAGACCACGGTGGCCCCGGTCCGGCAGCCGGCGTCCTCGAACTCAGTGGCCTCGGTGGTCCAGGTGCGGGGCGGCTCGGTGGTCCCGTCGGGTGCTGTCGTCTCTCGTGCCACGCGGTAGTCGAGGGGCCCCGGCGCGCGCGAGGCCCGCCACGTCACCCGGACGCTCGAGGAGCCGACCACGGCGATGAGCCGGCTCGGCGCCGCCACCGGGATGGTGCGCAACCGGGCGAGGGTCTCCGAGGAGTCCGGTGCGTCGGCCAGGAGGGCGACGAGCGCCTGCTCCTTCGCCACGCCGGCGAGCAGCTCGGCGGCGGCGAGCCGGGCCCGGACGCCCGCCAACCCCTCGGCCGCCTGTCGTCGAAGCTCGACGAGGGAGATCTCGTCGGGCTCGGCCACATCGGACGCTGTACGGGTCAGCACACCGGCCAGCTGGGTGGCGTCGGAGAACCGGCCTTGTCGCACGGCCAACTGGAGCGACACCCTCTGCTCGACGGCCACCCGGTAGGCTCCCTCGATCTCGGCGATGGTCTGCTGCACCTTCGGCTCGATCGTGCCCCACGACGCCGCCGCCCGTGCCAGCTGCAGCGCCTGGGCGAGCTGTCCTTCGGCTCGCATCGCCTGGGCCCGCTCGAGGTCGGCCCGAACCTCGGCGAGCTGGCGGAGGTTGAAGAGGCACGACGGGCAGACCAGCGCCGACGCCTCGATCTCGGTGGAGCACTGCGGGCACCTGATGTAGAGCTCGGACTGGCACTGGCGACACCGGCGCCGCGTGCGGTCGGCCACCTCGGCGGCACCACATGACGGGCAGGTCACATAGTCGACGGCGGCACCAGTCTCCACCGCGCCGCCCAGCGCCCGGGCCAGGCCCGTGATGGCGGTGCGGGCCTCCATCGCGCTCAGCCCACCGGCGACGGCCGTGCGCAGGAGCCGCTCGAACTCGGGAGCGGTAATCCGGTCATCGACGAGGATCGCGGTCTCGACCTCGGGCTGGAGGCGATCGACGACGTCGGCCGCCAGCGAGGCGACGTACCTGGCCCGGTCGCCCTCGATCAGGCACGTCGTGGCGTAAGCGAGCAGCTCGTCCAGCACGGTACGAAGCCGGTTGTGCTCCCGCTGGCGGTTGCGAGCGGCCATCGCGTCACGCCGGGCCTCGAGGGACGGGCGTGGCGCATCCGCAGGCACACCCAGCACGTCGAACAGGCTGCGGTGAGCCTGCGACGTAGACGGGGAAGTGCCCGCCGTGACCTCCAACAGGTGCAGCTCGTCGAGCAGCTTGCGGATCTGGTTGCGCACGGGAGGCGGCAGCGGCTCCACCTGGGCCGCCTCGTCGTCGATGACGCGGTACCTCGACAACCAGGCGTCGAACTCGGCGTCGGTGGCCCCGAACCGCTTCCCGACCGCCCGCAGGCGCTCGATTCGTGACCGGGGGACGCCGCCGTAGCGGGGAACGAGCCCGGCCGCCATCGTCTCGAGGCGGCCGAACCGGTCCTGCGTCGCCTTCGCCCGCTCGGCCAGGACGGTCTGGCGCAACGCAGCCCGGCGCGAACGCTCGACCAGCGTGGCCGACAACTCCTTCTGTTGGGTGAGCAGCGCGGTGACGAGCGCCTTGTAGCGCGGATTGCGGCCCTGTTCCCGACGCCAGAAGATCACCACGGCGTCAATGCGGGCCCGAATGGCGGCCTCATCATCGACCGACGGGTCGAGGCCGAAGATGGCGAACGCGTCGTGGAAGTCGCGGGACTCCGCGTCGAGAAGCGGCTTCAGGACCTCCTTGCGGTAGGCATTGTCATCGAAGGTGACGGTCATTGAGAGCAGTGTGAGCGCAGGCCGCCAGGAAAGGTGCGGCTACTGCTTGTGCTTTAGCAACGAGACCTGCTTGCGCTCGGCGGCGATGGCCTCCGGGCTCAGCGCGGCGCCGGTGTCGACCCGGAGGCGCAGTGGCTCGTCCTTGGCTGCGTGACGGGCGGCCACGTCGAGCATGCCGTCGGTGCCCATCGAGAAGCTGATCTCGACGCCGGTGCCGCGGGCATAGCCGTAGGGGATGCCGGAAAT
>JANMRJ010000225.1:0-6656 GCA_031370985.1 Acidimicrobiales bacterium | reverse complement strand
CCTCCGCGCGCGGTGCCGGGGCGGGCCCCCCCCGGCGCCGGGCCGGGGCGGGCGCCGTCGGGCGCTGGGCGTGGGGGTGCGCCGTACGCCGCAACGGCTCCACCATGGAGGCCGCGGCCATGACAGAGAGCACGTAGGGCGAGGCGTCACCCACCCCAACCTCGGTGTATGACGCCACCAGGCAGTAGACGACGAGGAACACGCCCAGCGCCCGCTCGGGTCCCGCGGGCCGCCGGACCGCGGCGACCAGCAGGTATCCGAACGTCAGGCCGATCACGCCGACGCCGATCAGGCCCTCGTCGTGGTAGACGGCGAGCCAGGTGCTGTCGATCGACAGCCCGTCGAATGACTTGTCGCTCAGGCCGAACCCGAACCAATGGTTGAACTCAGACCGTGGTGCAACCAGCAGAGCATCCCAGACCTTGCGCCGGCCAGTGAGGCTGGCGATGTCGGTGGAGGACTGCTCGCGCTGGAACCAGTCGATCACGACGGGCGCCACCGCCACGAAGAGCAGCGGCAGGACGACGGCGGCGATCGCTACCGCCCGCCGGACCCGCCGGCGGGCACGGAACATCGCCACCGCCACGGCGAGGAGGCCGACCGCCAACGCCACGAGTGCGGTGCGGGTCTGCGAGGCAGCCACCATGGCCAGGCCCAGCCCGGCGAGGCCGACGGCCCGGCGGAACCGCATGCGGTCGCCGGCCCAGAGGGCCACCCCCATGCCCGCCATGACCGCGGCGTACTCGGCCACCTGGGGGGCGGGGATCGACCAGATGGCGCCGACCAGCCGGTGGGCCCCTCCGCCGCTCAGTGCGGTGCCCGGCGCGACCAGTAGCCCGAGAACGACGCTGCCGCAGACGATCATGACGGCCTTGAGGTGGGCCCGGGCGATCAGGAGGTCCTTGCGGCCCCACCAGGGCGTCAGCAGCCAGAGCACGCTCAAGAAGCCGCCAAGGCGAATACAGCGCAGGAGCGACCCGACGCCGGCCAGGCCCCGGAGGCTGGTGATCAGCGCGGTAGCCGCCAGCACGGTAGAGAGGCCGAGGATCAGGCTCGGTCGGATGACGAGCCGGCGGTTCAGGCGCAGGGCCAGGACCAGGGCGGCGGCCAGGCACACGCTCGTGAAGAGCTGGCCTGCCGGCTGGGAGATCGGGATGACGCTCGGCAGGTCCGGCCGGGGCGTCAGCACGTTGAAGAACAGCAGCACCCAGATCGTGGTGACCTGCCGGTGGTCTCGACGATCCTGGGGCGTCGCCGGCGCGGGCGGGAGGTCTGCGGCGGCGCCCACCGCAGTGGGGGGAGCGACGGCGGTCGGGGGTCCGCTCAACCTTGGGTCCGCGCCGACGACGGGTCGGTGTCGGGCAGCATCGGAGCCCGGAGCGCCGGAGAGAACCGCGGCGCGGTCGGCGCCCGCCCCACGCTCCTGTCGTGTGGATCGGCGCCCAGCAAGACGACCGAGTCGAGGACGAGGCCGGCATCGACGACCATCTCAGTCACCGAATGGAGCCACGTTGCCGTCGACCGCCCGGCGGTGACAACCGCAACCGTCTTCGTCGCCCAGTGGGCCAGATGGTGGGCCCCGACCGCCGGGTCGAGCGTGGCCAGCACCAACACGGTGTCGGCCGGCGACGGGAGCGTCTCCACATCGGGGTGGCGGAGCGCGCTCGAGCCGAGCAGGATCACGGTGGCGGCGGGGTCGCCCCCGGCGGTGACCACCGCACCTGGCTCGACCCCGAGCACCTCCGGGAACCGACCCTCGCCCGAGACATCGACGAGAAGCAGTGAGCGGCCGTCAGCGGCGAGTTCGCGGGCCAGCGCGGCAACGGCGTCGGCGACGGGGCCGACACGGTCGACGGCGAGCACCAGGAGCCGCCGCCCGTCCGGCCCGGGCGCCGCCAGCACCGCCCCGAGGTGGCGGACCACCCGGGCGAGGGGGTTGGCCGGGGCATCTGACCGGCGTAGAGCGGAGCGGGCCCGGACGCTCACCGCGACCGGAGCGCCGAGGGCGACCGACACCTCGGCCCGGGAACGGACCCTGTCCGAGACGATCGCGCCGACGATGACCCAGGCCGCGGCGCCCGTGAAGCCGAGCAGGATGCCGGCGAGGATGTTGAGCGCGGTCGTCCGTGCCAGCGGCCGGGCCGGCGCGTGGCCGGAGCCGACCAGGCGGGTCCGGACATCGGTGGTTTGGGCATCGAAGCGGCCAGCCTCGGCCTGCTGGCTCAGCGCGCCGATCTGGCTGGCCAGTGTGAGCTGGTGGGCCTGAAGCTCGGCCAGGCCGGCGATGTTGCGGCTGGTGGTGGAGTCCGGCCCCGCCAACACGGCGATCCGGGCATCGAGGGCGGCCAGTTCCTCGTTCAGCGCCACCTGGCGGCGGTCGATGGCGGCTGAAGCCGCGGCCCACTGCTGGCCGAGCTGGTCACGGCGGAAGGCGACGAAGGACTCGCCGACCGCCTCGGCCCGCCGGGCCGCTTCGGCGGCGCTCGGGCCGTCGACCTTCAGCGCCACCAGCTCGGTGCTCAGGGCCTCGGACCGGAGCGTGGCCCGGAGTGCGTCCGCCGAGACCGCGCCCCCCAAATCCTTGCTGGCGCCTTCTGCGACCGCCAGCGTCTTGGCCAGCTCGACATCGGTCAGCACGTTGCGAGTCGGGTCTGTACCCGACGGGTGGCCGACCATGACGGTGACCGTGCCGGTGTAGGGGACGGGGAAGGCGGCGCCAAGGACCAGGGAGGCGAGGAACCCAGCCGCGGCCATCGACGCGCAGAACCCCCGGCGCCGGCGGAGCGCGGCCATCAGCGCCGGCACCCCCACGAGCTGGCCGTCGTCCACGTCGTAGCCACCACCGCCGTTCCGGTCAGAGGCGCCACTGGGGGTCACCGTCGCCACCAGCCGCACGGACGAGGTGTCGCCGTCACCATGGCGGGCAGCCGGCGCCCGCAGCACGGGAGCGGGCGCCGAACCGGCGGTCCACTGCGCCACCATGGCGACGGCCAGGCCCACGAGGAGGCCGGCCAACCCGCCCGTGACCGCCTCGCGCAACGGGCCGGACGATGACGCCCGCTTCGGCGCCGTGGCCGGCTGGACCACCCGCGTACCCTGGCGGTTGAGATCGGCTTGCAGCCGTAGGGTGGCGATGCGGTCGTTCAGCTCGTACAGCTGGCGGGCGGCGGACGCCGCATCGGCCCGGAGGCCGACGATGGCAGAGGAGATGCGCACGCCCTCGGGCGTGTCGCCGGCAACCACGGCGAGGCGCCCGACGCTGGCCTCGATCTCGTCGTTGAGCTGGCGGACGCGGGCATTGAGGGTGGTGGCCTGGGCCTGGATGCCCGCGGTGGCCGCCACCGCAGTGTCGGAGGCGCGGCCAGCGGAAACGTCGACGTAGGCCCCGGCGACCGCGTTGGCGACCGCGGCGGCACCCGCTGCCGCGGTCGACGACGCCCGCACCTGGAGCAGATCGTCCGTGGCTTTCCCGACATCGACCACGGGCCGGAGGTCCGCCGGCTGGACCGGGGGTGCCAGGCGTCGGCCGGCCTCGGCCAGCACCTCGTCGCCCATCGCCACCTGCGCCTCGGTTGCGAGGTCGCGGATCGGGTTGCCCCGGCTGTCCGCGCCGGCGGGCGGGAGGAGAACGACGGCCTGGGCGCGGAAGGTCGGCGAGACCATCGCGTGATGCACCATGCCGGCCGCCATGCCGGCGAGGGCGAGGACCAGCACGAGGACCCACCGCCGAGCCAGCGCCCGGAACGTCTGCCCGAAGTCGAGCGGCGCCTCAGTCATTGTCGCCCAGGACCTTCCTCGGGGCAGCCGGATGGCAAGCTGCGCCGGAAGCAAGTTCTCACGTTCATAACGTTACGACCAATATACTGATCCGATACAATCAGACGAAACGGACAATAGCGACCCCGGCGAGCAAGGAGATCACTCGCGTGGCCAAAAGGCCGAACACTCACCCGCACGCGCCGAGGGTCCATGTCATCGTCCAGAACCTCCCCGTCCCCTTCGACCGGAGGGTGCGCCTGGAATGCCTGGCCCTGATCGAGGCCGGCTATCAGGTCTCGGTGGTCTGCCCGAAAGGGCCGGGCGACCCCAAGTACCACGTGGTCGACGGTATCGAGCTGTACAAGTACCGCCCATACCCGCCCACGACCCGGAAGCTCGGCTTCGTGGCCGAGTACGTGTGGTCGCTCGTCATGACGGCATGGCTCACGGCCAAGGCATGGCGGCGCCACCCCTTCGACGCCCTCCAGGCCTGCAACCCGCCGGACATTTTCTGGCCGATCGCCCGCCTCCTCGCGGCCCGGGGTGTCAGGTTCGTCTACGACCAGCACGACCTCTGCCCCGAGCTCTACGAGTCACGGTTCCCCGAGGGGCCGCGGCTCCTCCACCGGGCGCTGCGGTTCACCGAGCGCCAGACCTACCGCGCCGCCCGCCACGTGATCTCTACGAACGAGTCCTACCGCGCCGTCGCCCTGTCCCGGGGCCGAAAGAAGCCCGAGGATGTCACAGTCGTCCGCACCGGGCCGGACCCCACCCGGCTACGACCGGGCCGACCCGACCCGTCGGTCAAGCGGGGCCACCGCTACCTGGCCGCCTACATCGGCGTCATGGGGCCGCAGGACGGCGTCGATCTGCTCCTGGAGGCGGCCGCCCATATCGTGCACACAATGGGCCGCACCGATATCGGCTTCGCCCTCATCGGCTCCGGTGACTGCTTCGCTGAGCTGGTCGATCGCCACCGCGAGCTCGGCCTGCAGGACCATGTGGAGTTCACCGGCCGCGCCCCAGACGATGTGGTCACCCGCATCATGTCGACCGCCGATGTGGGCCTGTCCCCCGACCCGAAGAACCCGCTCAACGACGTGTCCACCATGAACAAGACGATGGAGTACATGGCCTTCGGCCTTCCCGTTGTGGCCTTCGACCTCTGGGAGACCAGGGTGTCGGCCGGCGCCGCCGCCCTCTACGCCGAGCCGAACGTGGTGGAGCGCTACGCCGAGGCGATCGTCGAGCTCGTCGACGACGAGGCCCGGCGCCGGTCCATGGGCGCGATCGGCCGGGCCCGGGTGGAGAACGAGCTGGCCTGGCACTACCAGGCCGACCGCTACGTGTCCGTGTACCGCGACCTGCTCGGGCTGGCCGCCACCGCGCCGGCCGTGCAGCCTGTGCCCGCCCGCCGGGACGTGCCCGCCGGCCGCAGGGCCGACATCGATGCCGCCGGCCGCAGGGCCGACAGAGATGTCGCCGTCGATGCGCTGCTCGATTCCGAAGCGGCCGTCTGAGCGTGAAGCAGGTCGTACAGAACTACAAGACCGGCGAGCTTCTCGTCGCCGAGGTCCCCACGCCGGCATGCAAGGCGGGCGGCGTACTGGTCGCTCCCACCTTCTCGCTCATCTCGATGGGCACCGAGATGATGAAGGTCACCGAGGCCCGGCTGTCGCTGATCGGCAAGGCCCGCAAGCGCCCCGAAGAGGTGCGCAAGGTGCTCGACACCGTCGCCAAGGTGGGTCCAGTCGCCACGTACCAGAAGGTAATGAACAAGCTCGACTCGTACACGCCGCTGGGCTACTCGCTCTGCGGCGTGGTCACTGAGGTCGGCGCCGGCGCCGAGCAGTTCTCCGTGGGCGATGTGGTCGCCTGCGCCGGCAACGAGCACGCTCTGCACGCCGAGCTCAACTGGGTGCCGGTCAACCTCTGTGTTCCCGTGCCCCCCGGCGTCGATCCCCGCCACGCCTGCTTCGCCACGGTGGGCGCCATCGCCCTCCACGGTGTGCGGCGGGGCGAGGTGCAGCTCGGCGAGACCGCGTGCGTGATCGGGTTGGGCCTCGTGGGCCAGCTGGTGGTCCGCCTGCTGGTGGCCGCCGGGGTCCGCGTCGTCGGCATCGACCCCGTCGAGGCTCGCCGGGACCTGGCCCGCGACGCCGGCGCGCTGGCGTGCGCCGCGCCCGACCCCGACGGCATCGCCTCCCTGCAGCGGGCCATCGGCGCCAGCACCGACGGCTTGGGCGCTGACCACATCTTCCTCGCCGCCGGCGGCACATCGAACGACCCGGTGCACGCCGCCGCCCGGCTGGCCCGCGACCGGGCCCGGGTGGTCGACATCGGCAAGATGTCGCTCGACCTGCCCTGGAACGAGTACTACGAGAAGGAGCTCGATGTCCGCATGTCGCGCTCCTACGGGCCGGGGCGCTACGACGACCGCTACGAGCTGGAAGGCATCGACTATCCCGCCGGCTATGTCCGGTGGACCGAGCGCCGCAACCTCGGCTGCTTCCTCGATCTCATCGCCGACCGCCACGTAGAGCTCGAACCGCTCGTCTCCGACGAGTTTTCCGTCCTCGACGCGGTCAGCGTCTACGACCGCCTGAGCAGCGGCGAACTGTCGGGCGTCGGCTACCTGTTCTCCTACCCGGAGCGCGCCGCCGGCGCCCCGCTGGCGGCCATCGTCGCCGACCCGGTCGCTCCGGCCCGCCTCCGGCTGACCTCGGCGCCAACGACGGGGCGGTCCGTCGTGCGAGTGGGTTTTATCGGCGCCGGCAACTACGCGTCATCCATGCTGCTCCCCCACTTGAAGGACGACGCCAGCGTAGAACTGGCCCACGTCGCCACCACCACGTCACTCTCCGCCGCCAACGGGCAGCGCCGGTTCGGGTTCCACC
>JANMRJ010000219.1:0-1456 GCA_031370985.1 Acidimicrobiales bacterium | reverse complement strand
CTGCGTCGACTGAAGCGACTCGTGGCCAAGCCAGAGCGCGATGACGGAGCTGTCCACACCCGCGGCGAGGAGCTCCATGGCGCAGGAGTTGCGCAGGACATGGGGCGTGACCCGCTTCTCGCCGAGTGACGGGCATCGCTGCGTCGCCACCCTGACGTGCTTGTCGACGAGTCGCTCCACGGCATCGGTGCTGAGCCTGTTCCCCCGGCGGGACGGGAACAGCGGCCCATCGCCGTCGTCGCCTCGCTCCTTCAACCACGACCGCAGCACCGTCACGGTCGGGGCGGTGAGCGGCGTGCAGCGCTCCTTTCGGCCCGTGCCGCGGCAGAACAGGTGGGCACCGTTGGTGAGCGCGACGTCGCGGCACCGCAGGCCCGTGAGCTCCGAGACCCGCAGGCCGGTCTGGATCATCACCAGAAGAAGGGCGTTGTCGCGCCGGCCGATCCAAGTGGTTCGCTCGGGGCTGGCCAGGATGGCCACGATCTCCTCGCGACTTAGGAACGAGACGATGGCTCGCTCGAACCGCTTCTGGGGGATGGCCAGGACCCGCTGGATAAGCGCGGCGTGCGCCGGTTCCCGCAGCGCAGCGAAGCGGAACAACGAGTGCACCGCCACCAGCCGGTTGTTCCGGGTGCGCACGCCGTTGTGGCGGTCCGTCTCCAGATGGTTCAGGAAGGCGCCGATGAGTGGAGCGTCGAGGTCGACCAGATCCAGGTGGCTCGGTGCCTTCCCGGTGCGCTTCGATGCGAAGCCGAGGAGGAGGCGGAAGGTGTCCCGGTAGGAGGCGATCGTGTGCGGGCTCACGCGGCACTGGGTGATGAGGCGCTCGGTGAAGAAGGCTTGCAGCAATGGGGCGAGGGAGCTCATCGCTGGTCCTCCTGGCGGCGCTCCAGGCGCTCCGCCGCCGAGGCCAGGAGCCCCGGCTTTGCGGACAGATACCAGTACGTCGAGGCCGGGTCGACGTGGCCCAGGTAGGTCGACAACAACGGCAGCCGAGACTGGACATCGACGCCGGCCCGATACCAGTCCCCGAGTGTGGCGCTGGCGAAGCTGTGGCGGAAGTCGTGCAGACGAGGACGGCATCTCGGCGACCTCGGCACCATCCCGGCCACGGCCACCAGGCGCGTGAAGTGCCCTCGCATGGCGCCATAGCTCAGCCGTCGCTCCACGAGACGAAGAACGATTGCGACCGGGGACCGGGGAAGCGCTCGTGGCGCGCCGTTGCGTACTCTTGGAGCGCGTCGATGGTGCTCTCGTGCAGCGGCACCTCTCGGGACCGTCCGAACTTGCTCTGGCGAACAACGAGCACGCCCCGTTCCCAATCGACGTCGTCGTTGTCGAGCCCGAGCGCCTCACTGACGCGCATGCCGGTCACGGTCAGCAACCCGATGACGGTCCGACAGGTGGCGGCGGTGAGGGCGAAGCGCGCCGAGTCGGCGGCATCCATCAAGGCGAC
>JANMRJ010000181.1:0-1138 GCA_031370985.1 Acidimicrobiales bacterium | reverse complement strand
CTACGACGTGGCGGCGCGGTTCGTCGACGCATCGCTCCGCCATGACGATTCCCTGTTCACGCCTGGTGCCGCGATCTGGGCGGAATCGGGCTTGGACGAGCTCGACGCCCGATTCGTGCAGCAGCCTGACGAGTCGAGTGACGCGTTCCTGGTCAAGTTCCAAAGACAGCTTGCCAATGCTCCGGACGCGACGATCCAGCTCGCCGCTGAGGCGCTCTACGTCCACTTTCTCATCGCCTACATGAGCGGCGCGGCGAAACGAGCGGTGATCGCACCGGTCCTCGGCTGGATGCAGGAACCCGTCACGATCCCGGCCGATCTCGATGCCGCCCTCGATCACGGCGTTGCCTCCCCAGGCACCGCGTTCCACACGCGCCGGCCATTCCAGCTTGGGTTCGTCATCGAGTTCGCGCGAGCTTGGAAGGCGTTGCCTGCCGACCGTCGACAGACCGCCCTTCGCGATCCCTGGGTGTTCAAGGACGTCCTCTTCACAGTGTCAATGCCGAAGGGCAGCTACACCCAACGCGAAGCCCTTCTCCATCTCGTCCACCCGGATACGTTCGAGTCGATCGTGTCGCGCGGTCACAAGGAGACGATCGCGACAGCCTTCGGGCGGCCGCCCACTGCCGATGATCCCGACGTCGACAGGCGGCTCGCCGCGGTGCGACAGCAGCTCCAGACCGAGTACGGTCGAACGATCGACTGGTACGAGGGAGAGATCGAGTCGCGGTGGCGACCCCAGTCTGGTGGTGACGCGTCGAAGCTGGGCGCCCGGAGGGCGTGGATCTTCCAGTCAAGTCCAGATCAGTACGACCTGGCAGGGGCCCTCGAGTCGCTGGCGGAGTTCTCCTGGCTGGTTCGGCGGTACGAGCGGGAAATCCATGTCGGAGATCGCGTCTATCTCTGGGAAGCCGGCTCGGACGCTGGGGTCGCGGCCATCGCCGACGTTGCCACGGAACCCGCGGAGGTCGAAGACTCCGAGGCGGATCAGGCCTTCTGGCGCGACCCGACTGCGTTCGCCGGCCCTCGCCGCAGGGTCCTGCTCAGGATCACGAAGGTCGTCGACCCGCGCCTCTCGAGGGCGGAGGCCCAGGCCAACCCTGCCCTGGCCACGCTCCCCAACCTTCTCTTCGCACAG
>JANMRJ010000149.1:0-1988 GCA_031370985.1 Acidimicrobiales bacterium | reverse complement strand
TCGCCCCGCTCGCGGTCGGGGCAAGGCAGAGTTCGGTTGCCGGGGCCGCCTACTTCTATCCAGCCCTGATCGCCTCCGCCGTCGTGGCCCGGATGTGGTTTCTGCAGGGTCCGCACCGGCCCGCGACCCGTTTGATCGTGCTGCTCGTCCTCGTCTCGAACGGCATCACGATCCTCGACATGGTTCGCAGCTTCGTCGGCCACGATGCATTCGGAGGGCTGTACCTGGCGGCCGAGTTCGCCTCGCTCGCGTTCGTGGGCGCGGCCGCCCTGAACCCCTCCATGGCGCTCGCCTCGGAGCGCCAACGGGCCGAGCCGCGGCCAGTCGGGCCCGGGCGGATGGTCGCCCTGGTGGTCGCCTTGCTGCTCAATCCGGCGACGCTCGCAATCGAGGTGTGGCTCGGGCGCGAAATCGACCCGGCCCCGTACCTCATCGGCGGCATCGTCATCGGTCTCCTCGTGATCGCCCGCCTCGGTGACGCGCTGCGCCAGCTCGGGGAGAGCCTTCATGAGCGCGGCGTGCTCATGGAGCTGCTTCGCCGGCAGGCGCTCTTCGACAGCCTGACCGGGCTGCCGAACCGGAGCATGTTCATCGAGCGCCTGGCGGGCGATTTCGCCCGGCGAACGTCGGAGCGTCCCCTCGCCGTGTTGCTCCTCGACCTGGACGATTTCAAGACGGTCAACGACAGCCTTGGCCATCAGGCTGGCGACGAACTCCTTGTCGCGGTCGGCGATCGGCTGCGCGGCGCAATCCGCCATGGGGATATCGCGGCTCGCTTTGGTGGGGACGAGTTCGTGGTCGCCCTCCCGGACTGCATCGACGAGGACGGACCGATCCACACTGCCGAGCGGATCCTCGGTGCGCTCCGCGAGCCGTTCGACATCGCCGGCCGGCGATTGACCGTGCTCGCCAGCGTCGGCGTCGCCATCGCCGGACCGGACGACCGGAGCCCCGATGACCTGGTCCGGAACGCCGACATTGCGATGTACCTGGCGAAGGCCCGCGGCAAGGGACGACTCGAGCTCTTCGAGCCGTCCATGCACGAGGCCGCCTCGACCCAGCGGACGCTTCGAACCGACCTCGCGGCCGGGATCCCGCGCGGTGACCTGCGTCTGCACTTCCAGCCGGTCATCGAGCTCAGCTCGGGTCGCACGGTCGGCCACGAGGCGCTCGTCCGCTGGCAGCGAGATGGGCAGCTGGTCGCTCCAGGGGACTTCATCCCGACGGCGGAATCGAGCGGCTTGATCAACGGCCTGACCGACTGGGTCGTCGACCACGCTTGCCGCGCCGTCGTGTCGTGGGATGGGCCGGACGATGATGCATGGGTCAGCGTCAACCTCTCGCCGAGCCAGTTGACGCGCGAGAACCTCGTCGAACGCATCGAGGGGACATTGACGGCAACAGGCCTGCCCGCGAACCGCCTGATCGTCGAGATCACCGAGTCCTCGCTCCTCGACATCAATGTCGCGCGTCCAGCGCTCGTCGGACTGAGCGCCCTTGGCGTCCGGATCGCGATCGATGATTTCGGGACCGGTTACTCCGCGTTGAGCTATCTCGCCCGGCTGCCGATCGACATCGTGAAGATCGACCGGTCGTTCGTCAGCGCCCTCCAGCGAGACGGGCCGGACGAGGCGATCGCTTCCGCGATCATCGCCCTGGCCCGACGCCTCGGGCTCAAGACGATCGGCGAAGGGATCGAGACGGCGGCTCAGCTCGACCAGCTCGCGGCGCTCGGCTGCGACCTCGGCCAGGGCTTCTATCTCGGTCGACCGGTGGCACGGGATCCCCACCCGGCAGGACGGCGCCGTGTGGGGCGGAGGGTGGTCCGGACACTCGCGCCGGTCCGCGCTTGACGCTCGGGCGGGGTCGCGCCTATCCTCCGCCGACATCACGAAGAACGGGCGATGAACGGGACGAGTCCCCGTCGGGCGTCGGCACAGAGATCCGGTGGCTGGTGGAAACCGGAGCGGCGACGGCGGCAAATGGAC
>JANMRJ010000122.1:0-5378 GCA_031370985.1 Acidimicrobiales bacterium | reverse complement strand
GTTGGCCGCGGCCAGCCGCTGGTAGATGCCCACCGCCTCCTCGATGGCGGCCAGCGCGTCGTCACGGCGGCCCACCTCGGAGAGGCGGGCCGCGGCGTTGTTCAACCGCCGGGCCAACTCGGCGTCGTGGGCCTCGATACTGTCGGGACCGGCGGCCTGTCTGTCGGGATCCGGGGCCTGAGTTCGCTGGTCGACGACGAGTTGCTCGGCCGCCGCCGCAGCCAGAGGACGGAGGTGGGCGTGCCCGAGGGACGTTTCCTCGGCCAGGGCCGCAAGCGGGAGCGGCGTACCGACGGATCGGGCCAGGGCCACGAGGGCATCCACGCACGGCCCGGCCCCCGCTTCGGCCACCGCCAGCGCCGGCTCCCAGAGCCCGTCCACCGCTATGACCGCCTGAGTGGCGGCATGGCCCGCGGCCGGCGGGTTGCGCCCTGCGGCCCGGGTGAGCCGGCGGAGGGCGGTCATCCGCTCCGCCCGGTCGGCGAGGTTCACTGCGGCCGCGAACAGTCCGGGCCCGCCGGCCTCCATCTCGTTGGCCAGCACCGTCATGGCCAGGTGGTCGGCCACCGGGTCGGGGGTGAGCGCCAGCGTGCCGTCCCGGGTGGCCAGCGCGGTGCCCAGCGCCTCGCCCAGGTGTGCCCGCCATCGGGCATCGCCGGCCAGGGTCGGCACGGCCTGGAGGAGCGCCGGCGCTCGCTCGGGGCGGGCCGCGAGCATGGTCAGGACCACCGCCGCCTGGTCGAGGACACCGTCGGGCGGCAGCTCGAGCGAGCGGGTTTGGACGACTGTCTTCCAGTAATACCGCTCGTGACCGAGCACCTCGTCGTACAGGTCGGCCTGGGTGCGGGGCCGGTCGGCGGCGTCGAACAGCACCCGCAGCCAGGCTTCCAGGACCACGTCGAGGGTGGTGAAGCCCGGCGGCATCGCCGGCATGGCGGGCGTCGGCCGGGTGTGGCCCTGCCGGGAGCACAGTGCCTCGAAGGCTCGCCGGAAGACCCGATGGGGGTGTTCCGGCCGGGGCCGCACGGCCACGGCCTGTAGGGCAGGGTCGGTGCGGAGCCGGGCGAGAGCGCCCTCGAGCTGCTCCCACCACCCGCCCAGCGCCCGGGCGGTGAGGATGACGCAAGTAGGCGAACCGGGCCGGTCACCGAGCGCGGCCACCAGCCGGTCCACCTCGGCCACCCGCGACTCGGCGTAGTCCAGGGCTACCAGCAGGGGCGAGGTGGTGGTGGCCAGCCAGTCGGCCAGCGGCCCGATCTCATCCACGGGTGCTTCGTTGGCCGCCAGCACCCGCGGCGCGGGCACGAACCCGGTATGCCAACCCTCGGCGGCCAGGCGCTCGGCCAGCTCGGCCACCAGCCGGGTCTTGCCGGCACCACCCACGCCGGTGACCACGGCGAGGCGGGCCCGCCGGTCAGCCGGGGGTTGGGTACACCACTCCCAGAGCACGTCGAGCTCGTCACGGGCCTGGAAGGGCACCACCCCGTACTCGGCCCGCAGCAGCCGCACCGAGCGTGTATCGTCCGGCGACGGGTCCTGGTAGGGCGTCTGGAGCCCGCGAGGCGGTTGGCCCGGAGGCCGGTAGCACTCCTTCGCCCGGTAGCCCACGCCCACGTCGGTGACGAACCGGGGCCGCCACCCGTCGTGGGCGGCCGTGACCGCCCAGCCCGCCGTCACCGCTTCGGCCAGCGACCCCGCCGGCTGTCCCATCCGGGTCGTGCCCACGCTGGGGTCGAGGGCCACGAACGCCCCGGGCCGGTTGTGCAGGTCGTCGCGCAGTCCCCGTTTCACGATCTCGGCCGCGCCGGCCGGCGACCAGGCGAACGGGTAGTCGGGCTCGGCCTCGTCGGCCCAGCTCCCCTCCAACCACACGACGACCACTGCATGCGCGTCGGTGCCCGCGTTGTCGTTGTCGGCGACGACCACGAGGGGGTGCAGGCCCCCGGCCAGGCAGGCGCCGGCGAACACCACTGCGGCATCAAGGCACGTGGCGTGGCGGGGGGTCACCAAGACCTGGTCGGGGGACCGGATGGCCTGGAAGGTCGGGTCGTCCGACGGCGGTTCGAGCGCGTAGCGGGCACCCACGGCCACCCACGCCCCGTAGATGTCGGCCAACCGCGCCGCTTCGTTCCCGCTGACCGGGCCCGGGAGCCCGGGGAGCAGGGCACGGACCACGTCGGGCTGCACGTAGCGCGACAGCGCCGCCGGCTCCCCATCGGCGCGCCACCGGGGCCAGGAACTGCTCATTCGTCGACCACCGCGATGAGCTCCCGGACCGGCCGGGGCTCGCCGCCGGGGCGGCCCGTGGCCGACAGCGTCAACTCGCGGGTTCCGGGGGCCATCCCGGCCAGCTTGCCCTCCCATCGGCCGCCGGCGGTGGGGTGCAGCTCGACGGGGGCGCCGCCACCGCCGGCGACCCACACCTTCGCCCCGGTCTCGCCGCCCTCCAGGTCTCCAGTTGAGCCCCGCAGGCAGGCGCCAACCTCGATGGTCTCGCCGGCGGGGTACCACTCCTCCACGTCGAGGCCGAGGGTGGGTCCACTTTGCCCGTCGCCGCGCACAGCTCCTGAGTGCCGGCCCTCGATCGATTCCAGCCACTGGATGGCCTGGGCGGCCTCGGGCAGCCCGGAGTGCCGGGCGGTCGGGATGCGCCGGCGGCCACGGCCCTCGTCGTTGTCCAGGTCCAGCGGTAACGCCGCGAACGCCGGCACCGTGCCGTCGCCGGCCCAGTCGTCCACGCGCAGCCACTCCGCAGTGCGCTTCTCCACCCGGAGGCGACCGTTCGCCATGGTGGCCCGGTCGAGCGTGGGGTGGAACCGGCCGATCAGCGGGGTGACGCGCGGCCCATCGCGGCGATCGGGGCCCCACGATGTCTCGATCTCCTGGTGGACGGCGAAGGCTGCCGCTGCGGCCCGAGCGTCGAACCCCTCGGCCACGATTTCGTGCGGGCGCAGGTGGCGGCCGGTGGCCTCGTCGAGCACCGCCTCGTAGCGGGGGAGAAGCTCATAGGCCGACGGCCAGGTACGGATCACGTCGGTGGCGCCCCCGAGCTGAACTCCCTTCAACCGCACGCCGTTCACCAGCCAGTCGAGCGCCTTGGGCGCCCCCCGGTGGGGTGTGCCCAGCGTGAGGAGGGCGCGGCACAGCGGCCCGCCGCCACCTGGCCCCAGCCACCACCGGGCCACCAGCCCGCCGAAGGAGTGGGCGATGACGAGCACGCGACCCAGCCGTTCCCGCTCGGAGAGGCCGGCGGCGGTCAGCCGGGCGCTGACCGTGCGGGCCACGTGGTCGGCGCAGTCGACGATGCTCCGCCGGAAGTCGTAGGGCACGCACAGCACGGTGGCCCCGGGAACCGGGTCGGCGTCGGGATGGCAGTGGTCGACGACCAGTTTCCCGAAACGGTCCTCGATGCGTTGAAGCAGCCCGTCGTAGGACTTGAGCGCGGCGAAACCCGGCAGGAACGTGGGCGACGCCACCAGTCGGGTGGCTCGAATGCCGTCGCCGTCGAAGCAGGCCAGGGCTGAGGGGCGCAGAACCTGCGACGCGATCGGAAGGACGCCCCGGCCCCATACCGGGACCCTGCTGCGCTCCAGCACGCTCCCGCCGATGCCGGGCAGTATCACCACCGTGTGCCGCAACGAGTCCCGCCCCATCGCCAGTCCTCCCGTGCTCGTCGCCCATCATGCAACACTGCGAGCGTGAGGATGCGTTGGTAGACCGGGCCCGCATCGAGCGGGCGGTCCGCGACATCTTGGAGGCCGTCGGCGAGGACCCCGACCGCGACGGCCTGGTCCGCACCCCCGAGCGGGTGGCCAAGATGTACGAGGAGGTGCTGCGAGGGAACACCGACCCCACCGACCACCTGGCGATCACCTTCGCCGCCGACCACGACGAGATGATCATGGTGCGCGACATCCCGATGTACTCGCTGTGCGAGCACCACCTCACCCCGTTCTTCGGCAAGGCCCACGTGGCCTACATCCCGAATGCCAACGGGCGCATCGCCGGCCTGTCCAAGCTGGGCCGCCTGGTGGACTCCTATGCCCGCCGGCTCCAGGTCCAGGAACGCCTGACCTCCCAGATCGCCGACGAGCTCGACACCAAGCTGGAACCCCGGGGCGTGCTGGTCGTCATCGAGGCCGAGCACCTGTGCATGTCGATGCGGGGTGTCCAGAAGGCGGGCACCACCACGGTCACCTCCGCCGTCCGTGGCCTGTTCCGGAGCAACCCCGCCACCCGAGCCGAAGCCATGGCCTTCATCCACGGCCGGCGGTAAACTGATCACGATTGAAGACGGTCGTCATCGGGGACCCCCCCATCGAGATTGTCGCCTTCCTCACTCGGCGTCGCGCCCTCGACCAGGACCGCTCCGACGAAGTTTGGGAGGGCGACTACCACGTGGTACCTGCTGCCCACCCGTGGCATGGAGATGTCGACCGAACCTTGGGTCGTCTCCTTGGACCAATAGCCGACGCTGCGGGGCTGTTCGGCACGAGCGAGTTCAACCTGGGCACCTCCGACGACTACAGGGTGCCCGATGGTGGCTATCACCGGGCCGTGCCGACCGAGGTGTTGGTTCGTGCTCGCCGCCACCACCTACGAGGAGACCGGCACCAGCCCCCTGCTTGGCGTCACCACCGCCGAGCTCAGCGCCGGCATCGACTGGCCGAGCTGACCGAGCCCGGCCAGCGGCACAGCTCGGCCGCGACCTCGGTAAACTCAACTCGATGAAGACGGTTGTCCTCGGCGAGCCGCCGGTCGAGATTGTCGCCTTCCTCACTCGGCGTCGCGCCCTCGGTCAAGACGGTCACGACGAAGTTTGGGAGGGCGACTACCACGTGGTCCCGGCAGCACACCCCTGGCATGGAAATGTCGATAGCGAAGTGGCCGCGTTCTTGCGGCCAGCCGCCAAAGTTGCCGGCCTGTTCATCACCAGCCAGTTCAACTTGGGTACCTCCGACGACTACCGGGTGCCCGACGGTGGCTATCACCGCAGCCTTCCATCGGAGGTGTTTATGCCGACGGCGGCCATCGTGGTCGAGATCGTGTCCCCGGGCGACGAGACGTGGGCCAAGTTCGACTTCTACGCCCGGCACGGCGTCAATGAGATCTGCATCGCGGAGGCTCGCCGCCAGCAGATCCGCTGGTTGGTGCTCGCCGGCACCGCCTACGAGGAGACCGGCGCCAGCCCCCTGCTCGGCGTCACCACCGCCGAACTCGGCGCCGGCATCGACTGGCCGAGCTGAGCAAGCCCGGCCGCCGGCGCCGGTACGAGGCGAGAAAGAATATGCAGCAGGCCCCCGCCGGCCTGCTCAATTGCCGGTACGCTGTTTGCCTGTGAAGCCGTTGGTGATGGGTGTGCTCAACGTCACGCCCGA
>JANMRJ010000104.1:0-4459 GCA_031370985.1 Acidimicrobiales bacterium | reverse complement strand
GCGAGGGCGCACAGTGACGCTCTCCGAGCTGGTCGCCGCCGCCCTCGCCGAGGACCTCGGCCCCCTCGGCGACATCACCGCCGCCCTCCTCCCGTCGAAGGCCATGGCCGAGGCGTTCCTCGTGCCTCGCACCGCCGGCGTCCTGGCCGGCTGCCCGGCGGCGCGGGAGGCGTTCGGTCAGGTCGACCGGGAGCTGGAGGTCGAGTGGTCGGCGTGGGACGGCGACAGCGTCATCGCCGGCGCCACCATCGCCCACCTCCGCGGCCGGCTGGCGGCGATCCTCACCGCCGAGCGCACCGCCCTCAACTTCCTGTGCCACCTGTCGGGCATCGCCACCGTGACCCGCCGCTACGTCGAGCTGACCGCCGGCACCGGCGCCCGCATCCGCGACACCCGCAAGACCACGCCCGGTCTGCGGGCGCTGGAGAAGGCCGCCGTCCGGGCCGGGGGAGGGGTCAACCACCGGGGCAACCTGTCGGACGGCATCCTGGTCAAGGACAACCACCTGGGCGGCATGTCGATCGCCGAGGCGGTGGCCGAGTCCCGCCGGCTGTGGCCGGGCCGCACCGTCCAGGTCGAGTGCGACACCGTCGACCAATTGGAGCAGTCCCTCGCCGCCGGCGTCGACCTCGTCCTCCTCGACAACATGACGCCCGAACAGGTGCGCGCCTCGGTCGTGGTGGTGAACCACCGGTGCCTGGTCGAGGTGAGCGGCGGCGTCACCCTCGACACCGTTGTCGCCTACGCCACCACCGGCGCCGACCTCATCGCCATCGGCGCCCTCACCCACTCCGCCCCCGTCCTCGACATCGGCTTGGACCTTGCCTGATCGCCACCCGCCGGGCCCAGTGTGGGCAATTCGGGCCCCTGTGTTGGCGCGAATCGCCCACACTCGACCGATCCGTCAGCTGTGTTGATCGCGATCGACGCCGGCAATACCCACACCGTCGTCGGCTTGTTCGACGGCGACGAGCTGGTCGACCACTGGCGTATCGCCACCAACGCCGGCCGTACGTCCGACGAGCACGCCCTGCTGGTCGCCCAGTTCCTGGCCCAGCACGGCGCCGGCTTCGAGGCCGTCACCGGCCTGGTCGTGTCCTCCACCGTGCCCCGCCTCACCGCCGTGCTCCGCACCCTGGCCGAGCGGTACCTGCGGGTGGCGCCGGTGATCCTGGAGCCGGGCACCCGCAGCGGCATCTCCATCCTCTACGAGAACCCCCGCCAGGTCGGCCCCGACCGCATCGCCAACGCCGTCGCCGCCTTCGACCGCTACGGCGGCCCGACGATCATGGTCGACTTCGGCACCGCCACCACCGTCGACGCCATCTCGGCCAAGGGCGAGTACCTGGGCGGCGCCATCCTCCCCGGCATCGAGATCAGCCTCGACGCCCTCTTCGCCCGGGCCGCGGCCCTGTCGTGGGTCGAGCTGGTCAAGCCCCGCCGGGTCATCGGCAAGACGACGGCCGAGTCGGTCCAGTCGGGTGTGCTCTACGGGTTCGCGTCGGCCGTCGACGGCCTCGTCACCCGCTTCCAGGCCGACCTCGGCCCGTGCACGGTGGTATCGACCGGCGGTCTCGCCGAGCTGATCACGCCGCTGACCACCACCATCGCCCACCTCGACACCTGGTTAACGCTTCGTGGCCTGCGCCTGATCCACGCTATGAACACGGAGTGATTCCCTACCGGTTCGACCGCACCGCCACCGCTGGCGACCTCCACACCAAGTACGCAGACCTGGCCGACGGCGACGAGAGGCCCGACACCGTTTCCGTCGCCGGCCGCATGCTCCTGCGCCGGGTCCAGGGGGGGGTTTGTTTCGCCACATTGACCGACCCCACCGGCCGCATCCAGCTGTTCGCGACGACTGACAAGACCAACCCGACGCCGGACTACCCGCAGTTCACCGGGTTGTCCCTGGGCGACTGGCTCGGGATTACGGGCTCCGTGATGCGCACGAGGCGTGGTGAGCTGTCGATCCGAGTAAAGGGCTGGTGCGTCCTCGCCGAGGCCCGCCGGCAGTTCCCCGACAAGTGGCACGGCCTGACCGACGTTGACACCCGCTACCGCCAGCGTTACGTCGACCTGTGGGTCAACGAGGACGCCAAGCGCACCTTCGTCCTGCGCAGCAAGGTCATCAGCCTGACCCGCCGCTTCCTGGAGGACCGCGGGTTCCTCGAAGTCGAGACCCCCGTCCTGCACCCGATCCAGGGCGGGGCGACGGCCAAGCCCTTCGTGACCCACCACAACGCCCTCGACCAGGACCTTTTCCTGCGCATCGCCCCCGAGCTGTACCTCAAGCGACTGGTCGCCGGCGGGTTCGAGCGGGTCTACGAGATCGCCCGCGTGTTCCGCAACGAGGGCATTTCCCCCCGTCACAACCCCGAGTTCACCATGCTCGAGCTGTACTGGGCCTACGCCGACTACCACGACGCCATGGCCCTCACCGAGGAGCTCGTCGCCGGCCTGGCCACCGAGCTACTCGGCACCACCAAGCTCACCTACGGCGGCCGCGCCCACGACCTGACGCCCCCGTGGCGCCGGGCCACCATGGTCGAGCTGATCGCCGAGCACGCCGGCGTCGATGTCGACGTGGCCATGCCCATCGACGAGCTGCGGGCCATCGCCACCAAGTTCCGGGTCAGCTTTAAGCCGTCGTGGGGCCCCGGCAAGCTGATCCTGGAGATCTACGAGAAGTCATCCGAGGCCGAGATCTGGGGGCCGGTCTTCGTGTGCGACTACCCCCAGGAGGTGTCGCCCCTGGCCCGGGAGCATCGCTCGAAGCCCGGCTATGTCGAGCGCTTCGAGCCCATTGTCGCCGGCCGTGAGCTGGGCAACGCCTTCAGCGAGCTCACCGACCCCGACGTCCAGCGGGCCAACTTCGAAGCCCAGTCCGCCGACAAAGAGGCCGGCGACGAGGAGGCCATGTCCGTCGACGAGTACTACCTCCGAGCGCTGGAGTACGGCCTCCCCCCCACCGCCGGCCTGGGCATCGGCATCGACCGCCTGGTGATGCTCCTGGCCGACGCCCCGAACATCCGCGATGTCATCCTCTTCCCGACCCTGCGCCCAGAGTCCGTGTAGCAGAGTCGCCCGGCTAGCAACTGGCAGCCCCCTGGCAAGGGTTCTCGCGGATGCTGCGGTTGTCGGAACACGCCGACACCAGCTCCAAGGGAGAGCCCATCATGCGCAAGAACACCATCCTCGCCAAGCCGATGCTCCTGAAGGCAGCCGCCGCCGCCTCCATCGCCGCCGGCCTCGCCATCCTGGCCCCCAACGCCACCGGCGCCGACACCGGCTTCCAGTCCTTCAACGTCCCTGCCGGCACCACCGGCTGCATCCGCGACACCGCCCTCGCCTACTCGGCGGGGCGAGGGCGCCGTCCTCAGCGGTCACGCCGTCCGCTTCACCATGGGCGCCTACAGCACCGTCTACGACACCAACTCGCCGGTGAATTCCTTCGCCTCGCAGGTCTACTCGTACACCGCCCCAAGCCAGTTCCCTGGCCGCTTCCAAGTCTGCGCCATCACCCAGAGCCAGAAGCCGTCCTACGTCCGCCTCCGGGTCACCTGACCGGGGATCGAGTGTGCATTTGTGTACCTCTGCGGTAATCCGACATCCCCACACTATTTGCACTTTGCCAACGATCCTCCGACGGGCCTTGACATCCATAGGAGGATCTACCTGGCCGCCGCCGGCATCCGCAATGTGCTGATCGTGTGCCCAGGAAGCACCATCCTGACCAAGACAGTCACCAACTTCACTCCGGGCCACGCCAAGTTCGTCGACGGGCTGGCGGTGCGCCCGACGGTGATCACCTCCGAGGACTTTCAGCGGGGGTCGGTGAGCGAGGCGCTGCGCACCAACGACGACTTCAAGCTGTTCGTGTTCAACGTGCAGCAGCTCCTGCGGCCCACCGTGAACACGTCGCGCAAGGTACGGGACTACGACGAGCACCTCGGCTCCAGCCTCTACGAGCACCTGCGCCAGGTCGACGACCTGGTAGTGATCGCCGACGAGCACCACTCGTACTTCGGCCCGCAGTTCTCCACCGCCGTGCGAGACCTGTCGCCCCAGGCGCTGCTCGGGCTCACGGCCACCCCGCACGCCAAGACCAGGGCTGGGACGTGAAGAACATCTACGTCGTCTGCGCCCTCCGAGCACTGGAGTCACAGTCGCTGTCCGAGCAGGTTCTCGGCCGGGGCCTGCGGTTGCCGTTCGGGCAACGGACCGGCCGCCAGATACTCGACACCGTCGAGGTGCTCTCGCACCGCAAGTTCCGCGACCTCCTCGCCGATGCCGGCACCTTGCTCGAAGCGTTCTTCACCGATCGTCACCCCGCTCACCTCGTCGCCCCCGACTCCTCCGGCGCTCTCGACGGGGATGCCGCGATGGCCGCCGGTGCCGAGAGTGGTCGCCTCGATGTGGTCGTCCGGCCCACCGACGGCGTCGACTTCTCGGG
>JANMRJ010001024.1:0-2998 GCA_031370985.1 Acidimicrobiales bacterium | reverse complement strand
CCGCGTCCGCTGGCGCTCTCATTCCATCACTCCACGGGTCACGGCCAAAGAGCGGGATCGATGGATTCCGACTGCTCCAGGACGAGCTGGCCTGGGCGGACATGTGTCTCAAACGCAGCGACCACGACGCCGTTCCCCGTCGAGGAGGGAGCGACAACACCGCCGAGTCCGAGAAACTGCGCCGCGGCCCCGACCGCTTGGCATGCTGGCCACGGGCCGGCAAGGTCGGCTGGCGTGAGGTCGACTGCGGCCAGAACCTCGGCTGAAGTGAGGTCGAGAACGACCAAGTCCGTGACGGTGACCGTGTGGAGTGTCCGAGGCAGGAAAGATGAAACGCCGCGACCCTGGCCTTCCGCCAGACGTCGGAACTCAGCCAAACACGTCTCCTTGGGAGACGCCAGGTAGATCGTGGAGATCCCAGCTGGGTTCCAACGCCCACCCGAGATGGCGGCTCCGGCACCGGCGAGGGCGTTGCGACGTGGGCTGGTATGGCGGTACGCCGTGCCCGTCCAGATGCTCTGTCCAAGCTCGTCAATCGTCTGGGCCAGCTCGGCCGAGAAGTACCGCTCCGTCAGACCACCACACCGTCAGCCAGAGCTTCGATAACCGCTAACACCGATCGGAAATCACCTTGCTGGATGCGCTCAGCGGGCGTGTCGTGGTTCAAAAGCTTGTTGGGTGAGAAAATCCACAGGTTGGCGTCCTCCCCTCTGATCACCTCGCTCAGAGCCTCGGCTACGTAGGCCAGTTCGATGAGGCGCTGCCTGCTCAGGCGTTGCGGGGCGGCTTCGCCGCTGACCCAGCGGGCAACCGATCTGGCTGTTGCACCGACGATGACGCCGATCTCCTCCTGGGAGAGCTTCAGGTCGCCCGTCAACTCTCTGACCTTCGTGGCAAGTGCTCCAGGCATCTCCGTCCTTGCTGTGGGGACCGGGGCGGGTCCCCCCCTGTCTGTCTCGGCTTATGTCGTACTATATGTCAGGTAGTTTGGCAAAACGAGTCACAATCTGAAGGAGTTGTATGGGCATCGAGTTCCGGTTGGGCGGTTCCGACCACAAGGTGGCGGAGGACTTCGTTGTCCACCGACCCGCGGGCGTCAACGGCATCTGGCTCGACGCTCACAACGTCGGATTCCAAGGCGGGGTCGTGGAAGCGGCCAAGGCCGCCGGCCTCGAGGTTCTCGTGGAGCCGCTCACCGAACGATTGGTGAGCTCCGCGAGCTATTAAACCAGTACCACCTGCCTGTCGGAGCACACGCTCTCAAGACCCGGACTCTGCGGAGCCTGCTCGGCGAGATCGACTACCAGCGTGAGGCGCTGAGCGCTTGAGCCAAGGTGCCGATCCTGATCAGGGCCATCCTGGAGGAAATCAGCACTGTGGCTAACACGGAGAGCTCGCGGCCCTCTCTGACCCAGCCCGGTGGGCAGTACGCGCCAGCGCCGTTGGGCCAGGGTTGGCGGCCGTAGGTGATGGTGGAGAGCGCCGGTCCGACTGGCAGGGGCCGAGTGTTCCAGGTGGTGGTCTCGTTGAAGTCGCTCCCGAGCGCGTAGAGGCTCAGGGGCTTGTCGGCACATGAGGTGTTGAAGCCGGTGTAGACGGCGTGCATGTAGACCCCGGCGTAGGTCACGGTGGCACCGGCGAGGTTGGAGGTGTCGAAGGCGAGGGACGGGGACCGACACCAGGACCGTGGCCGAGACGGAAGCGATGGCGGCCACACTCAGGAAGCGAAGTCGTGATCCGAGCCGGGTTGGCCGAGATTTCACCATGAGACTGCTCCTCGGGCTGTACGAGGGCCGAGATGCCCTCCCGCCGGACCGAGCCCGCCACACCGGGATCGAATCCGCCAGTTGTGTGATCGGCAGGGCAGTGAGTCGGACTTGAGCGACTCTTTCGTCGCACAGGAACGATGTCGGGGCCTACGGCACGAAGCAGACCGGGGACTAGCTTCCTAGCTGCCGCAAGCTACTGACAGAACGCCAGCAGCTCCGCCCACGGGAGACACCCCTCGCGCAGGAGCTTGAGGGTCGGGCCGGTGCAGTCGACGACGGTCGACGGGCTGCCGGCGCAGGTGCCGGCGTCGAGCACGAGGGGAACCGAGACGCCGAAGGCGCCGGCGACCTCGCCGGCGGTCGTGAGCGGCGGCTCGCCGTGGCGGTTGGCGCTGGTGGTCGCCAACGGCCCCGCCGCCGCGCACAGCGCCTGCGGCACCGGGTGGTCGGGCCGGCGCACGCCGACGGTCAGCTCGGCCTCGCCGAGATCGGCGCCGATCCCCTGCCGCGCCGGGATGACGATCGTCAGCGGGCCGGGCCAATACTGCTCCATCAGCGCCAGCGCCAGGTCGGGGACGGCGGTCGACACCGACAGCGCCTGCTCCACGCCAGAGACCAGCAACGGCAGGCTGACATCCCGGGGCCGGCGCTTGGCCGCAAAGATCCGGTCGGTGGCGCCGGGCCGGAACGGGTCGACGGCCAGCCCGTACACGGTATCGGTGGGGATCCCGATGGGCAGGCCCTCGAACAACGACCGCACCGCCGCCGCCACGGCAGACGCCGGCGGCGGGTTACCCGCCGCGGCCACGATCACGCCGGCAACCTACCCACCAGGGCGCGCAGCCGGCCGGCGAGGTCCGGCCGCACGTCGACCCCGACGAACCCCGCGCCGACCGCCAGCGCGACAGCGGCCGGGGCCTGGTGCGGCGCCAGCTCGACAACGATCACTCCCGGCCGCCGCAGCCACGCCGGCGCGCCGGCCAGGATCTCCGCCACCGCCTCCACCCCGGTAGGGCCGGCGAAGAGGGCGCCGGCCGGCTCCCAGTCGGCCACCTCCGCCGGCAGCACCTCGTCGTCGCCGACGTAGGGCGGGTTGGCGACGATCATGTCGACCTGCCCGCGCAGCGCCTGGGGCAGGGCCTCGAACCAGTCGCCGGCGGCCAGCCGCACCCGGGGCGCCACCCGCCCGCCCATGCCGGCGAGGTTGGCCCTGGCCACGGCCAGGGCGT
>JANMRJ010000049.1:0-3556 GCA_031370985.1 Acidimicrobiales bacterium | reverse complement strand
TCGGGCGTGGCGACCAGCTCGGCCAGGAGGGCATCGGGCTCGACGGTGGAAGTAGCGGCCATAGGTCCAGTGCTACCAGCATCAGCCCCTTTCGGTGGGTCGGGGCCGACGTGGTGGGCGCCAGCGGGCTGAGGTCGCTCCCGCAGGAGGTGCCCTGGAAGACTCACTGCCGATGGTCCTCGCCCTCCCTGCCCGCCCGAGGGCCGACCAGACGCCGGACCGGCCCGACATCGCCGGCCGCAGGCGCCGGCCGATCGTGCGCTGGGCCGAGCGGAACCGGCGGATGCTCACCTTCCTGACCTTCGTGTTCGCGGTGCTGGCGTTCTCGGGCGCGTGGGCCGGCGGCGCGCTCGTCCTGGACGGCCGGGGGATGTCGCTCTACGTCCGTCTGGCCCTTGACCACCTCGGCGCCCACCGGACGGTCCCCTACTGGATGCCGGACATGTGGGCCGGCGCGCCGGTCTGGGCCGCGGTCCCGTCGCTCCCGGTCTTCCTGCTTGTGCCGATCGCCACCGCGCTGGGCCCGGACGTGGCCGTGAAGGTGGGGATCCTCTCCCTCCAGGTCGTCGGGGCGTGCGGTGCGTACGCGCTGGCTCGCTCGCTGTGGCGGAGCTACCCGGCCGCCCTCGTCGCCGGCATCCTGTTTGCACTCCAGCCCCTGGTCGTCTCCCACGGCGCCCTGGCCGGTTCCTTCCCAACCCTTGCGGTCATGAGCGCCGCGCCCTGGTTCACGTGGACAATGCGGAAAGGTTTGCGGGGCGACGGCCCCGGGTGGCTGGCCCTCGCCGGGCTCATTGGGGGCTTCGCCGTCGTGATGCACACCGGCTACGCCCTCGGGCTGGCGCTGCTCGGCGGCTGTCTGGCCGTCGCCGCGGTCGGGCGCGCCCGCATGGCCCCCGACGTGGCTGGGATCGGCCGACTGGTCGGCCGACTGGTCGTCCGGATGGGGGCCGTCGTCGCCGTCGCCCTGGGCGCCAGCGCATACCGGCTGCTCCCGTTCGTCAGCCTCCGCTCCTCGTTCGCACCCTCGGCCCCCGGGGCGGTCCGGGGCGACGTGCTGCGCGGCGGGGCCGGCCGGCTGGGCCAGGAGATCGGCATGTTCTTCGGCCGGGGCAGCCGGCTCGCCGGCGCCGTCAGTGTCGACCGGGACGGCCTGCTCGGCGTCCTCTTCCACATGGGCTGGGCGTGCCTGGCCCTGAGCGCGCTCAGCGTTGCCGTCCTCTCCCGTCGCGATCGGGACGGCACGCTCACCGCCATCCTCCTGGCCGCGATGATCAGCGTCTGGTTGGCCGGCGCCGTCCCGCTGGCCTCCGGTGGACTGGTGGGCCCGAACCGGCTGGCGCCCCTCGTCGGCGCCGGCCTCGCCGTTGGACTGTTGGTCGGCGCCCTCGTGCGGTTGCTGGCACTGGGGCGGTGGGGGCCGGTCCTCCCCCTCGGCGCCCTGGGCCTTCTCGTCCTCGCTCCCCATGTGGCCCTCGACGCCTCGCAGCTGTACGCAGTGGTTCCGCTGGCGCTCGCCCTGGGCGCGGCCTACCCCGTCGCCCTCGCCCAGGAGTGGGCCACGGGGCGTGCTGCCCGCTCCGCGCCGGCCGGGTTGCCGGCCGCGCTCTCGGCCGCGGTGGCCCTGGCCGTCCTCGGGCTCCTCCTCGTCGATGCCTGGCCCGCCCGCTCGTACTACCGCATCCGGCCACCGGCCACCGCGGCCGCGTACAAGGAGGTGGAGGCAGCTCTGGCCCGGGCGCCCGGCCAGCTCCGCGTCGCCCCGACCCAGATCGACCCGACCGCGGCCGGCGCCCTCCTCGACGCCGGCCGCCTGCTCAGCGTCGGCTGGCCCGACACCGTCGCCGGCCGGCAGGTGTGGCGGCTCACCGCCGAGGCCCTCAACGCGCCGAGTGCCTACGTCGACCGGGCGTCGGGCCTCCTCGCCACCGGCTTCCATGTGGCGGAGCGGCCAACGGAGAAGGCCACCGCGGCCGAGTCGGTGCCCACCATCGACCTGGTGACCAACCCGCGGGCGCTGCCGATGGTGCGGGCCTACGCCCACACCGTGGCGATGGCCGCTGGCGACGTCACCCCCGAGCTCGCTGTCGCCCTCGCCCACCGCAACGTGGGGGTCTACACCGGCTCGCCGACCGCGTCGTCGGCGCTGGCGGCCACGACCGTGGTCGACATCCGCTCCACGTCGCCCTGCGACGACGGCTCCGGCGCCCAGATCGACCCGGGCCTGGCCAGCCAGCTCGGCGTGGTGTGCGGGCTGCACCGCTGGCTCCCCACCCTGGCGGCTGGCGTCGACCTCATCGACCTCGGCGGCGCCACCGGCGGCATGTTCCGCGCCAGCACTCAACGCCTGCAGGGTGTCTCGGTCTTCCTCGACCGCGCGCCTGATCGCGCCGAGCTGAGCGTCCATGAAGTGCTACCCGGCGGCGCACCGGGGCCGGCGCAGGGCCGGGCCAGGGCGGTGGGGGTCGACGAGTTCGGGCTGATCGCCTTCACCTTCGACCCCATCACCGACTCGGCCGGGAAGGACTACGCGTTCGTGCTGCGCTGCCCCGGCTGCGCAGCCGGGAACCTCCCCCGCATGGTCGCCGGGCACGCGGAAGCGGGGAAGGGCAACCTGCTGGTGGCCGGCGAGCTACGGCGCGACCGGGCCGCAGCCTTCGCCCCGATCTACGAGCGGGTGGTTGTCGACCCGCCGAGCACGACCGCCCTCGATGCGACGCGGGCCGGCGCCGGCCGCTGGCGCATCCGGGCCAACGGCGCGGCGCCGGCGCTGGTCGTGGTGGCCGAGGCCTGGTTCCCCGGCTGGACGGCTCGGGTCGACGGGGCGCCGGCGCCCGTCGTGCCGGCCGACGGCGGCCTGCTCGGCGTGGCGGTCGACGCCGGCGAGCACGTCATCACCTTCACCTACCACCGCCCCGACGCCGCCAACGCCGGCCGTGGGATCACCGCCGCGACCCTTCTCACCGTCGCCGGGCTGGCCATCCGGGGCCGGGGCCGCCGGCGCCGGAGCGAGGCGCCGGCGCCCGTCCCCGGCGGCCCCGCGCCATCCCGGCCGGCGCCGGCGCCGCAGCTGGAGGCGCAGGTGCCGGCGCCGGCGGACGAGCCGGACTGGGACGAGCCGGACTGGGATGAGGTCGTGAAGCCGCACTGGGCGCCCACGGCGGACGGGGACGATCACCCGCGCCCGTCCTGACGCGGGAGGCGGCGACCAACCCAACCAGACCCGCGGCGCCGACCGCGGCCCCGACCCACGCCGGCCCCCGGCCCGCCGGCGCCGGGCTGTCGGTTCGGTCCACGACCAGCGGGGCCGGCAGGACGAAGGTCTCAACGGCGGCACGATTGACGTTGACCTCGATGGAGGCGACGCCCCGCACCGCGGCCCCGGCCTGGCCCCCGCAGGCGACCACGGCCAACCTCGGCCGGTCCGACTTGACGCTGGCCACGTCGAAGCGCAGGTAGAAGTCGACGACGGCCTGCGCAGGGGCAACGACCTGGAAGTCCCTCAGCGTTTCGCCGACGAAAAGCTCGACCCTGGTGACGCCGGCGGCGGCCGACG
>JANMRJ010000022.1:0-5766 GCA_031370985.1 Acidimicrobiales bacterium | reverse complement strand
CTCCGTTGCCCTCGAGCGAGTCGTCCCCAGCATCGCCCTCGAGCAGATCGGGCCCCGAGCCACCGACCAGGTGATCGTTGCCGTCACCGCCGTACCCGAAGCCACCGAGATCGCCGAACGTGATCGTGTCGTTCCCGGCGCCGCCGAACCCCTGGACGGTCCCGTCCTGATTGGGGTACAGGTTCGAGGCCCGCAGGTCGAGCGTGTCGTCGCCATCCCCCCCGTCGAAGCCGTTGAAGCCACCGGTCGCGGTGATCCGGTCGGAGCCCGGCCCGCCGGTCACGGTGCCGCCGCAGACGGCGCCGTAGATCAGGTCGGCCCCGGCGCCGCCGGCGATGGCTGACCCGCCGCCGTTCGACAGGTCGCACGAGTTGGGTGGCGTCGTTGCCGAGCTGCCGTAGATCGTGTCCGCGCCGGGCGTACCCGTGAGCGTGTCGCCGCCGCCGTTGCCGATGATCGTCATCGCCTTGCGACTGCCCGAGCAGTCGATGATGTCCCGGCTGCTCGTCCCGACGACGGTCAGGTTCCGGTTCGTGTAGGTAACGCCGGCCGAGACGACGCACGGACCGGATTTCGGCCGGGGCGCCGCGTTCGCGCCGCCGGTCCCGACGAGCAGGCTCGCCGCCATGAGGAAGGTGCTCGCGGCGACCGTCGACCGCCATGGACGCCGCGGGTTCGATCTGGTCATTCGACTTCCTCTCTCGCCTGGGCATCGACGCGCTCGATGTAGACGATCCTCTCGTTCTCGTCACCACTCGCGACCTGGCCCGGGTCGAGGTCTGGCTCCTTGACTGCTGGTCCGGTGGCCGGACCGTCGACCGATCGAGCCAGAGCCGGTGCCGGCCACGATCCGGGCCAGCCGGCCAGCGGATCAGGCATGGGCATCGCTCACTTGAACTTGAAGTTGGCGCGCTGAACGCTCCCGTCGGCGAATGCGAGCACGAGCTGACGACAGGCGCCGGCCCACGACTTGTCGGTCTTCCAGACGTAGCTGTACGTGTCGGTCGACGGGTCGTAGCTGAGCGAGCTCCCGCCCGCGGTCACCGTCTGCTCGATGCCGTCGACGTTGGCCGTCCCGTCGCAGGCGATGACCTGCGACCTGGGGTAGCCGGCGGCGAAGATCGACAGGCCCTGGTTGCCGCCGAGGCTGAACTTCACCGGCACGGCGGCGCCGGCCTTCATCTGATTCAGCGTCGGACGAGCGTCGACCGGCTGCTGGAACCCGCCGAAGTGGTAGGTCGGGCCAGCCGGCGGCAGCTCGATGGTCGCCCCGTAGACGTCGCGGTCGCCGACGTCGCCCGACGACCAGACGATCCGAACGCGGCCGTCGGCGAGGACGTCGATGTCGCTCAGGCTGTCGTCGGCCGGCGTGCTCGTGACGCGGAACAGGCGGTTCGTGGCGACCTGATAGAGGTACAGATCCGCCGCCGTGTCGCCGACGGCGACGGACTCGAACGAGATCACGCCAGCGCGAATGCTCGGATTGCGCTGCTCGCCCGGTAGCTCCAGGCGCTGTTCCGGGCCGCCGCCGACGGGCTGCCAGGCGATATCCTTCTCGCCGCTCCGGATGGCGTCGTAGACGATCAGCGACCCATCGGTGTCCGGGTTGTGCTCGTCCTCGGCGGTCGACGTGATGTTGCCGACGACCCAGGAGGACCCGCTCCTGGCGGCCTGGCGGATGTCGCAGTTCGTTCCGCAGCTCTCGTAGACGACGAGATCGCCGCCCGGGGCGACCGAGGAGCTCTGCTCGGTCCGGGCGTCGGTCGTGACCTGGATCGACGACCCGCCGAGCGTGGCGATCACCAGCTCCCCCTCCGGGGACCCGTTGAAATCGTCGAAGGCGACGGTCGATGAGCCGATCGCGGCGCCAAATTGCTGCTCGATGGCCTTCGGGTAGACCTTGCTGGCCGTCGCGGTCGCGGTGTCGAAGACCATCACCGGGATCTGCCCGCTGGTCTCGATGCGCGAGAAGCTGATGCGGCTGCCGCTGACGTCGCTCAGCAGATCGGTGGCTCCAAGCGGAGACGGCACGGCGGTATCGGCGCCGCTGAAGAAGTCGTAGAAGCGGACCTTGTCGTTCGCCGTGTACGAGCCGATGTCGCCGCTCACATGCGGGTCGTACTGATCGCCGGAGCCCGCGTGGATAACGACCGGGAAGATCGTGATGGGCCCTCCGTCGACCGGGCTGGCCGCCAGGACCGCGGTCGGCGGAAGGAGGAGGCTCGCCGCGACGAGCACCACGACGGCTGCCGCGCCGGTCTCGCGCATCGACATTGGCTTGCGAAACGAAACCATCACACGCTCCCGATGTCGATCCCGGCGGCACGTTGAGCGCGCCGTTCCGCGCATTCCAAGTCAGCGACGGTCCGACGTCATCGTTGATTTGCGCCACCGGCTCCCCTCGGGTGACGTTGATACGCGGGTGCGGGGCTGCCACAATGGGCACGTCGCCGGCGCCGCCCAGATCGCCGTCGGCGCGAGGGATGGGGCCAGCACGATGCAGTCGAACGCGCCAGCGGCGCGGCGCGCGACGTCCCGCGCAGGGACGCCACCGCTCGTCGTCATCGAGTCCGCGGACCCGGCGGCAGACGCCCACGTCCGGCGCGCCCTCTGTGCGGCCCGGGCGGCGGGCTGGCAGCCCGTCGCAACCTGGCTGGCGTCGCGCGGCCGGGTGGTGTGTCATGGCCTCGTCGCCTCCGACACTGAGGCCGTCCTCGCCCTCCGCGCCGCCGTCGGCGGAGCCGGCGTCGTGATCGTCGCCCGAGCCTCGCGCGACACGATCGACAGGCTCATCGACGACCTTCGGCGCCTCGGACCGGTCGAGCATCTCACCGCCGACGCGCCACCGCCGGCGGAGGTCGACGACCAGCAGCGTCGCCTGCTCCGGCTGCTGGCCGATGGGTTGACGCTCGGCGAGGCCGCCGCCGAGCTCGGGCTCGCGAGGCGCACCGCCGACCGGCGGCTCGACGCCGCACGTCGCGCGCTCGGCGCGACGCGGACGGCCGAGGCGCTCGCGCGGGCACGTCAGGTCGGCTGGCTCGATCCGACCGGAGCGTCGGACTGAACGCGCTCGCCCATGCCCGCGGCGCGCGGCGACCCGCGCCGGAGCAGCGACGACCCGATCTCATCGGCCGGACCAGGGAGCTCGCCGAGCTCCGCTCGATCCTGCACGCCCGGGGATCCGCCCTGCTCGTGGGCGAATCCGGGATCGGGAAGTCGAGCCTCCTGGGCGCCGCGACGGCCGGCCTGCCGACAGCCGTGGGCGGGTCGTTGGGCATGCTCAGGTTCATCCCGTGGCTGCCCCTCGTCCGGGCCGTCGGGCCGCTCCCCGAGGCGGACCCGGCGAGCGTCGCCGTGGCCGTCGTCGACCGCGTCGCTGACGGCGTGCTCGTCCTCGACGACCTGCACTGGGCGGATGACGCGACGTTGGCCATCCTCGACCGCCTCGCCGGGCGCGTCCCGGTCCTCGCGGCGGTGCGGACCGGCGACGAGGGCACGGAGCGGGCGCTCGCGGCCGCGCGCGGGGCGGCGATGACCGAGCTCCGGATCCTGCCCCTTGCGGAGCGTGAGGCGATCGAGCTCGCCCACCGCTGGCGAGCCGAGCTCAGCCCCGGCGACTCACGCCAGCTGGTCGCCCGATCGGGTGGCAATCCGCTGCTCATCGTCGAGCTGGCCCGGGCCGGCGTCACGACGACCCTGACGCTGGCCCTCGAGCAACGGCTGCGTGGACTGTCGGCACCCGAGCGCAGCTGTCTCGAGCTCCTCGCCGTCGCCGACGTCCCGCTTGCGGAGCCCGGCAGCCCGCGGGTCCTCGCCCGCCTCGTCGACCTCGGGCTGCTCGAGGAGACCGAGCAGGGGTTCACGATCCGCCATGCGCTCATCGCCGAGGTCATCGGCCGGCGGCTGGACGGGCCGCGACGACGGGTGCTCCACCGACGCGTGGCGGCGCTCACCGACGATCCCGCCACCCGCGCTCGCCTGCTCCTGGCCGCCGGCGATCGAGCGGCCGCCCACGACGTCGCCTCGTCGGCGGCCGCGTCGAGCCTGCCGGGGCTTCGGGCAGCACTGCTCGGCCTCGCCGCCGAGTGCGCGAGCGGGCCCGAGGCACCCCGGCTGCGGGTCGAGGCGGCGGAGGCGCTGCTGTCCGCGCGGCTGATCGAGGGCGCGGAGCGGGCCCTCGGCGTCGACGACGACCTCGCCGGCGAGCTCGCGGTCCGGCGCCAAGCTGTGCGGGCCCAGATCCGGTACAGCTCCGGCGACTCGGACGGCGCGCTCGAGGCCGTCGAAGCGGCCATCTCGCTGGCCGAGCCGCGCTCCGCCCTCGCCGCGCACCTGCTCGTCGAGCGGGCCTGGATCGTCACCCTGCGGCGGGATGGGCTCCGGGCCGTGACGCTGGCTCGGGAGGCGCTCGCCGCGGCTCGCGCAAGCGGGCTCCCCGATGCCGCGGCGCAGCGCGTCCTGGGCGTCGCGATCTCGATCGTCGGGGGCGACTTCGATGAATACGTCGGCCTGTACGAGTCAGCCGCGGAAGCGGCGCGGCGGGTGGGTGACGTGGCCGAGGAGCTGTACTGCGGCAAGCTCCTCGTCGCCAGTCATGAGTCGGGCGATCAGGCCCTCGGCATCCGGCTCGGTGAAGGCTTCGTCGCCCGCGCCGCCGAGGAGGGCATGGTCGCCCTGGGGCAGACGATCCGAGCCTCGCTCGTGTCGCTCGTGTACTCGCATGGCGACCCAGAGCGCGCCGTCCGCGACGGCGAGGCCCTGCTCGCCGAGTCGATCGAGCGGCGGGTCCGGGCCATGACGGCAGGATTCACGGCCGCCGCCCTCGTCGACGTGGGCCGCTTCGAGGAAGCCCACCGGACCATCGCCGCCGGTCGGCCCATCTTGTCCGAGGACATCGAGGGGTCCTTCGACGTGCGCTGGGCCGAGGTCGAGCTCGCGCTCGCGGACGGCCACGCGGCAGAAGCGCTGCGGTTGGCAGACAGCTTCCTGGACCGGTTCGGTACGGCCGACTACGGCGACATGGCATTCATGCAGGTCGCCCGCGATTGGGCGGCTGTCGAGCTCGGGCGCGACCCTGGGCCGATGGGATCGCCGGCGCGCAGCCTCCATCGGCAGCATCGCCCGACCGTGACGGAGCGGCAGGCGCTCCGCCTCCTGGCCGCCGGCCGGCACGAGGCAGCGGCGGCGGACTTCGCCGCGGCCGCGGACGCGTTCGAGCCCTACCACCGCCGGAGCGAGATCCGTTGCCGCTGGGCCGTGGGCGAATCACTGCGGCGCGCTGGCCGGCCCGAGGAGGCCCGGCGTCAACTCGAGGTGGCCGAAGGGCTCGCGGGCGAGCGCTGGGTCCCGTTGGCCAACCGCATCCGGCGGACCCTCCGCCTCGCCGGCGCGCGACGCTCTGCCCCGCGACGGGTGGCGGGCACGCTGACGGCCCGCGAGCGCGAGGTGCTCGAGCTCGTCGGGAGCGGCCTGACCAACGCCCAGATCGCGGCGCGTCTCGGCGTCACGCCACGGACGGTCGCCACCCTCGTGGCGAACGCCGCGGCCAAGCTCCGAACCCGAACTCGGGCACAGACCGCGTTGCGTGCGGCCGAGACTCCCTAGCCCCGACGGTGGCTGAGGTACTCGAGCAGGTCGAGCTTCGTCACCACCCCGGCGGGTTCCTCGCCGCGGATCGCGACGAGGGCCGGTGAGCCGCCGCTGAGCAGGGCGAAGGCCTCGTCGAGCGTCGCCGACGCGTCGACCAGCGGCAGCGGCGCCTCCATG
>JANMRJ010000117.1:0-3355 GCA_031370985.1 Acidimicrobiales bacterium | reverse complement strand
CGGTGGACCGAGCTCGACGCCATGGCCACCGAGCTCAACCTGGCCGAGGAGGAGGCCGGGCTGCCGCTCACCCGCCGGCCCGACGCCGGCTTCGTCGCCCATGCGCAGGGGTGGGCGGCCGGCGAGGAGCTGTCGGAGGTCATCGTCGAGGAGGGCCTCTCCGGGGGTGATTTCGTCCGCAACGTCAAGCAGCTGATCGACCTCGTGCGCCAACTCGGCCAGATGGCCCCCGAGCCGGCGACGGCCAAGGCGGCCCGCGACGCCGCCGACCGGCTCTTCCGCGGGGTGGTGGCTGCTTCGTCGGTCGTCGGGTCGTAGCCGGCAATGCCGATCGCCAAGGGGCAGCCGTGGGGGGAGCCGGGGGAGCTGCCCGCCGGCGGGGTCATCGTCGGCTCCGACGCCGAGGCGGCCGAAGCCCTCCGGGCGGCCCGGGCCGAGCGCCGGCCGTTCCCCGCGCTGGGGCTGCTCGGGGGCGACCTGTGCCACACCCTGGGCGGCGGCGGCAGCAAGGAGCTGCACGGTGTCAGGTTCACCATCGACCTGGGCGAGGCGTTGCTCGACGGTCGCCCCCACCTCTTTGTCGCCCACCTGGTGGCCCGCAACCGGCTCTGGACCCGTGTCTTCGTGGCCATGAATGCCCAGTGGTTGGGTCAATGGAACCTAGGCCCGCGGGCCCATCCCAACGACAGCCTCCTCGACACCTACGATGTCCACTTGCCTACCGGCCAGCTGTTGGCCGTGCGAGCCCGCCTGCACCACGGCGCCCACCTGCCCCACCCGAACATCAAGGAGCGCCGGACCGCAGCCCTGCAGGTCGAGCTTGACCGTCCGCTGCCCGTCCGTCTCGACGGCGCCGGCGTCGGGAAGGCGAAGGTGATCTCTGTGCGACTGGAGCCAGACGCCCTCACCGTTGTGGTATGACCACCCGACGGCGCGCCACCGCTTGTACGAGACCGACCCGACACTGGTCGTCGAGGTGCTGTCTCCATCGACGGCCGACGTTGACCGGCGCGAGAAGGCCGTCGCGTTCGCCGAGGCCACCTCGCTGCACTTGTTCGTGCTCGTCGACCCCGACGCACGGAGGATCGAGCTGGCCCGCCCGTCAAGCGGGGCCATCGACACCTGGGAGGTTTGCGGGTCAGGTGACGTGCTCGTCACCGGGTTCGGCGACCTTGATGTCGACGCGCTCTACGACGTGATTGATCGCACGGCCACATCGACCTGAACTTCCGAACCGGTTCCGCGTCCCGGAGAGCGTCAGAAACGTAACGTTTCCATACAGAGAACGTTCGTCCTGACCGAGGACCGGTTAGTGGGCGTCGGTGGCATAGATGTTGGCCCCGTCGATCAGCTTGACCTGGCCGGCGGCCGCCACTGCGGTCGTGCCCTGGCGCTTCTGCACCTGGACGCCGCCGATGAAGCCGCCGGAACGAGCTGCGAGGTGGTCGTCCGCCTCGAAGTCCGCTCCAGCGCGGCCGACGACAGCTTTCTCGAACACCATCAGTGAGCTCAAGGCCCGGGGCTACACCCGCCCCGACCGCCGCTACATGGTCTGGACGGACGCCAGTGTCCTCTGCGGGATCGGCCAGATCGACCGGGACAGCCAGCCCGGGCCTGCGAGTCGATCTGCCCCAGCCGACGGTCATCTGTTCGACTGCAACCACGACGACTACTTCCTGTCCGTGGCGCCGGCGGTCGACGCCGGGCCGAACCGATCGATCCCAGGTGGGTCAGCAGGCCGCCCTCGACGGCACCGTCAGCGACGACGGCCTGCCCGCCGGCGTTATGGTGACGACGACGTGGGCCAAGTCTGCCGGCCCCGGCACGGTCACCTTTGCCGACGCGGGCCGCGTCGACACCAACGCCGGGTTCTCGGCGGCCGGCACCTACACGCTGGTCGCCCAGATATCAGGCACGGGGACCGAGTCGATGATTGTCTCCGGTCCGGCCGCCGATCGGTCGCACGGCCACGCCCTAGACTCCGAACCGGTTCCGCGTCCCGTAAAGCGCCAGAAACGCCACGTTTCCGTACGCGGCACGGCGACCTGACCCGAGGCGGCGACGGTAGCGGTGGCCCGGTGGCCGCCCCGGTCGTGGCGTTTGTGGTGGCCGCCGCCGCCCCGCCCCCGGGGACGCTCTGCCCGACGACGGGTCGATCTGCACCCACAGTCTGCGACTCTTCGGCTGAAGAACACATGAGCACGAGGCGGGTGATGGCTCCTGCGCCGAGGCCAGGTACACTGTGGCCGACGTCATCCTTGAATACGCAGGGGCGGCCGCCGTGACGGAAGGCCCCAAGAATGCCTGTCCTGGACAATGTTTCGAGCACGATGTCGCTGTCGGTGGTGGCCGGCACCCGGCTCGATGATCGCTCCCCGTGGGTCGCGCACGCCACCGTCCGGATGCTCCGAGGTTCGCCCTGGCTCCTGACGATCTCGCGCACCCTCGGCGCTGTCGTCGTCACGGTTGACGGTTCGCTGGACACCCGCACCGCTGCGGTGCTCGGTGACGCGCTCTCGGATCTGATCGACGGGCAGGGGAACCTCCTGGTCGTGGTCGACGTACGTCGGATGGTCGTCGCCGATCCCGAGGCGCTCCAGGTGTTGATCGACGCCAGGCGATCCCTTGAGTCTCGCGAGGGCCGCTTCCTCCTGGCCGCGCCCTCGCCGGCGACCGCGCTTGTGCTGCGGGCCGGCGGGCTCGGCGCTGTCATCGAGCTGCACCCCGAGCGCCGGCACCACCCGAGTTCCGCGTAGGCATCGCGGTGGCCTGAGCAGCCGTCGTCCTGCCCAGGGCCCTGGGGGTCGGCTGGGTCGCCTGGGTCAACGTCTATGTGGTGGTCACGTCAGTCGGCACGACGCTCGCCGCCGTCCAGGCCGGCACCCCATGGCGCCGTGGAGCGGGCCGTGATCTGACGCGGCAAGATGCATGGGTCCCGACCAACTTGCTCGAAAGCCAGGAGGGCGCATGGCCTCTCGTCTGAACCCGTACATCAGCTTCGCCGGCGACGCCCGCCAGGCGATGGAGTTCTACTCCAGTGTCTTCGGCGGCCAACTGGCGCTTCACACGTTCGGTGAGTACGGCGCACCGGGCGAAGGGAGCGACAAGATCATGCACGGCATGCTCGAGACCGACAACGGGTTCACGCTCATGGGCGCCGACACCCCGCCGGGCATGGACTACAACCCCGGCGACAACATGTCGGTGAGCCTCAGCGGTGACGAGACCGACCTGCTGACTGGGTACTGGGAGAAGCTGAGCGATGGCGGCACCGTGTCGGTGCCCCTCGAGAAGCAAATGTGGGGCGACTTGTACGGTATGTGCACGGACCGGTTCGGCAACGCGTGGCAGGACA
>JANMRJ010001077.1:0-1795 GCA_031370985.1 Acidimicrobiales bacterium | reverse complement strand
CGCGTGGCGGATTCAGGGGGTCGCCGCAACGATGACTGCCAGCATAGCCGCTGGTGTCTCATACGCGAGCGTCTTGCGGGGCCGTGCATTCAGTCTGGCGGCCACCGCGTCGAGATCGGCCTGGGCGTAGACGGACAGGTTGGTCCCCTTGGGGAAGTACTGGCGCAGCAGGCCGTTGGTGTTCTCGTTGGTGCCCCGCTGCCAGGGGCTCCGCGGGTCGCAGAAGTAGACCGCGACGTCGGTGGCGATGCTGAAGCGCCGATGGTCGGCGAGCTCCACGCCGCGGTCCCAGGTCAGGCTGGCCCAGAGCTGCTGAGGCAGCGTCCGGATCTGGATGGCCAGGGCGTCGACGACGCGCGCGGAGTCCTTGCCCGGCACTTTGACCAAGAGCAGGTAGCGAGTCTGGCGCTCCACGAGGGTGGCGATGTGGGTGTTGGCGGAGCCGGCCACGAGGTCGCCCTCCCAGTGACCGGGCACAGCCCGGTCCTCGGCCTCGGCCGGGCGTTCTCGGATCGAGACCGCCCCGACGATCCCGCCGCGGCCCTGGCCCTTGGTGGTGGCGCGGCGCGATCGTCGAGTAGGAGTGTCGGCAGGACGTTCGGCGTGAGGATGAACCAGTGGTAGTTGGCGTGGTCGGGGACCACCCACCCCGTCGGCCAGTCGGGCCGGGCCCCGCGCTGGAGCGCCGCTCGCAGGTCGAGCACCTGGTCCCGTTTGGCGTGGGCGCGGCGCTCGAGTTCCGCGACCTCCGCGGAGCCGTCGGGACCGATCCTCCAGACCACCTCGAACACCACCACCTCGGCCGTCGTCGGGTCGAATGCCACCACGTCGAAGTCGCCGGCCTGACGACCGTCCGCGTGGAAGACCTTGATCCGCTCGCCGATCTTGGCGGTCGGCAGGCGGCCACGGAGCGTCGCGGCGACCGATTGGCTGCCGAGCAGACCGAGTTGGCGGCCGGCCTCGCCGAACCTGGCGTGGTCGAGCTGGAGGCGGGCAGTGAAGTTGCGGACCAGGGCGCCCGGTGTGATGAGGCTGCTCATTGCGACCACGTCGCCGCCCGGCAGCGGGACGATCGGCGTCAGGCATGGGTCCGGGCAGGCTTCGAGGTCAACCACTAGCAAGGCAACGATCTGCTCGACCTGGTCGCGCGGAACGCGCGTCGCGAGCGCGAGCTGCCCCACGAGCCGCGAGCGAGCGAGTACCGGGAGCACGACTTGCGGATCGACGGACCCGCGCCCGATCGATAGCGTCGAGTACGACGCACGCGCGAACAGCTCGATGAGGACGCGCGTCGCCTCGTCCATGGTGAAGCCACCCACGTCGAGTTCGGGCGCGAGGTAGGACTCCTGCTGGGCGACGATCGACCTCGCGAAGTGCCGGAGCTCCTCGCGCATCTCGAGCGGCACCCCATCCCACTGGTGCAGCGGGCCCCCTTGCCGCAGCCATGACCGCAGCACCTCCATCTCGGGCGGCGGCTGCTCAGGCATGCCCTGGATATCGTCGACGAAGTCGAGGAGTCGATCCGTCGTGTCAAGGGGGGCGTCGCCGCGGTAGTGGATCGTTATGCGTCGACGTCTCGACTCGAAGACCCGGACGCCTTGTCGCACCTCGGCCATGACGTTACTGAGTGACCAGTAGCGGCCGGCCAGCTCGAAGGCGGCGGCGAGGTCTTCGCGTCGCACCTCGGTCTCCGTCGCGCGACCGGGCAGGTAGCGGAGCGCCCAGGCGACGCAGATCCCGAGCTGGTTGTGGTGGGGGCGCTGTGGCGCACCGGAGAGATCAGCCTCTACGAGAT
>JANMRJ010001059.1:0-1965 GCA_031370985.1 Acidimicrobiales bacterium | reverse complement strand
CGCCGATCTCCTGACGCAGATGACGCAGGCAATCTACCAGGAGTGGTTTGTCCGCTTCAGGTACCCCGGCCACGAGGACGTCCCCCTCGTCGATTCCCCCCTCGGCCCCGTCCCTGAGGGCTGGCAGATCGGCAGTATCGTAGATCTCTGCTTGCGCGTCCAAGCTGGGGGGACACCCCGTCGATCCGAGCCCCTGTACTGGGAGGATGGCGAGGTCGACTGGTACAAGACAGGCGATCTGACCGATTCGATACTGATCCAATCCTCCGAAAGAATTTCCCGGTACGCCGTGACCCACTCGAGTGCTCGAACATTTCAGCCCGACACCATTCTCATGGCTATCTACGGCTCGCCCACGGTGGGACGGCTTGGCCTCGTCATGACGGAGTGCAGCGCCAACCAGGCCGCACTCGGCCTTGTTCCAGACCCCACCGTCTCGACTACGGAGCATCTCTGGTTCGTTCTCGTAGGCCTGCGGGAGCATCTGAACCAAATCGCACAGGGCGCCGCTCAGCAGAATGTCAGCAAGACCAAGGTGGCCGGCGCCCAAGTCGTGATTCCCCCATTCGACATGGTTCAACGTTTCACCACGAGCGCGGGCCCGTCCTGGCGCCTGTCGCATGGGCTACAGCGTGAGATCCATGTCCTCGCCGCCATCCGAGACCTGCTCCTCCCCAAGCTCGTGACAGGGCAGATCGCCGTATCGAAGGTCGATCTCGACGCGCTCGTGGACTCAGTCGCGTGACCCCTCGGCGCTTCACCGAGGCGGAGCTGGTGGAGCGCCCGGCGCTGGAGTTGCTGGCCGAGCTGGGCTGGACCGTCGTCGACGCCTTCGGCGAGAGGCTGGGTCCCGCCGGCACCGTCGGCCGGGACTCGATCCACGATGTCATCCTCACCCACCGGCTGCGGGATGCGATCCAAGTCCTGAATCCCGGCGTTCCCGACCTCATCCGCGAGGAGGCCCTATCGGCCGTGGGCAAGGACCGGTCGGTCATGGACGCCACCCGAGCCAACCGGGAGGGGCACGCCCTCCTTCGCGATGGCTACCGAGCCGAATGGCGGGACGACGGAGGCCACCCGTGCTTCGCCACCGTGCGGTACCTCGACTTCAACGACTCCACGAAGAACGACTGGCTGGCCGCCTCTCAGGTGTGGGTCGCCGGCGAGTTGCACCGCCGGCGGGCCGACACCATCTTGTTCATCAACGGCATCCCGCTGGTGCTGGCCGAGTTCAAGGAGATAGCCCGGCCGGTCAAGGCTGCCTATGACGAGAACCTCTGCGACTACCGCGACACCATCCCCCAGCTGTTCACGCCCAACTGCTTCGTCATCCTCTCTAACGGGTCGCAGGCCAAGGTCGGAGCCACTTACGCCCCGTGGGACTTCTTCGGCAACTGGAAGGTCATCGACGCCGACGGCACCCGGGGTGTGGTCGAGCTGGAGACCGCGATCCGGGGCACCTGCGCCCACGACCGGCTCCTCGACATGGTCGAGAACTTCGTGACCTACATCGAGCGGCCTCGGGGCCTGGTGAAAAGCGTGGCCCGCAACCACCAGGTCCTCGGCGTCAACGCCTCGATCGAGAACCTCCACAGGATCCGGTCATCGGGCGACACCCGCCTCGGCGTGTTCTGGCACACCCAGGGCTCAGGCAAGAGCTTGTCCATGCTCTGGTTCACCCAGAAGGTGCTGCGCCGCCTCCCCGGGGCGTGGACGTTCGTGATGGTCACCGACCGCACCGACCTGGACCAGCAGCTGCACGGCGAGTTCGCCGACGCCGGCGTCATCTCGAAGGAGGCCCGGGTCCACGCCGAGTCGTCGGCCCACCTGCGGGAGCTGCTCCAGGCCGACCACCGCTACGTCTTCACCCTGATCCACAAGTTCCGGGTCGACAAGCCCGCCGGCGAGACCCAGATGCCGGTGCTGTCGGACCGGCGGGACGTGATCGTGATCACCGACGAGGCC
>JANMRJ010001046.1:0-1984 GCA_031370985.1 Acidimicrobiales bacterium | reverse complement strand
CGCCGATCTCGGTGCCGGGGAGCATGCGCCCGGTGAGCTCGATCGTCACCTGGACCTGGAGGGGCACGGTCCGGCCGATGGCGGCCATGGCCCGCCGGCACCCGATGAGGGCGGCCTTGGCCTGGAGCAGGTCGAAGACGGTCTCCACCAGCAGCAGGTCAACCCCGCCCTCCAGCAGGCCATGGGCCTGCACCTCGAAGGCGTCGCGGAACTCGGCGAAGCGGATCTGGCCGAGGGAGGGGAACTTGGTGCCCGGGCCGATGGAGCCGGCGACCCAGCCGCCGTAGCCGCTGGCCACCTCCCTGGCAATCTGCGCCGCCTTGACGTTGAGCTCGTGCGCCCGCTCGGCGATCCCGTATTCACCCAGTGTGTACGACAGCGACCCGAACGAGTCGGTCTCGACCACGTCGCAGCCCACCTCGAAGAACGACTTGTGCAGCGCGGCAATGGCGTCGGGCCGAGTGTCGACCAGGATCTCGTTGCAGCCCTCGAACTGCGGCCCGCCGAAGTCGTCAGCCGTCAGCTCCATACGCTGGAGGTTGGTGCCGGTGGCGCCATCGAAGATGACAACCCTCTCGCGGACGGCCTCCAGGTAGCTCTTCATCCGGTCAAGGGTACCGGGGGTGGAGCAACGTCCGACCCGTCAATATGGCAGCCGGAGGTTCTCGAACATTGGGCCGGCTCCTCGTCAGTCGCGACTACGTCCCCTCGGGCGATGGGAGAGGGAAGTCTCCAGGATTTCAAGCGTCGAGGGCGGGCCGTGCCATCCGGCGATCCGTGAACGATCCACCGATCTGGCCAACCAGGCACATCGCAAATACGCCCTCAGCGCTCGGGTCGGCCCCTCGGGTCGTGTACACCAATTGGTTGACGTTCCCGGGTACGATGCGATCGTGACGACACAGATCGCAGTCCGTCTGGATGACGCCGAGGTTGAAGCCCTCGACGCCGAGGTAGCGCAGGGCCGAGCATCCAATCGTTCAGACGCCGTTCGTAGGAGCATCGCCCATCTGCGGCGGCAACAGCGCTACCGCGGCGAGGAAGCCATCCTCCTCGAGCTCGCCCGACGGGGTGAGTTGCCGTACCCCGACCTCGACGGCACCCTCGACCTACCCCATCCCCTGCTGGACTGATGCGAACCATCGCGACCGTTCGGCTGGACAAGTCTCGCCCCGCGCTGATCTTGACGAGGGCATCCAAACGTCACCTTCTGACTTGGGTGACCGTCGCGCCGATTACCAGCACCATCCGCGGGATCACAAGCGAGATCCCTGTGGGTGCACGAAACGGCCTTGCCCAGGACTGCGTGATCAGCTGCGACAACATCACGACCGTGCGAACAGAGGCCGTTGGCGACACCATCGGTCTGCTCTTCGACGACCAGGAGTCCGAGCTCGCCCGCGCCATCAGCGATGCATTCGACCTCCGCATCGGGTAGCCGCATCGACCATCGCGCCACCTCTGCCGATGTGGTTGCCGTGACCCCGGCACGCCTGCGTCCGCGCCGTGGGCCTGGTTCGCATCACGCGCGATAGGCGTCCCTGCGATGGTCGATGTCGAGGATATGTACTGTGTGGGTAGCCTCGTGGATCTCGTAGCGCACGCGGTACTCCCCTCGGCGCGCACGCCAGTGACCGTCGAACGATGCTCGCAGTGGCGCGCCGACTCGTCGAGGCGCCAAGGCAAGCTGTCCGGAGATGAACTCCCAGGCCGCGATGGCAGCGGTCTCGGGCAACAGCTCGCTGAGTGCGCGCCTCGCACCGGGAGCCAGGATGAGCCGGTAGGGCTCCTCAGTCACGAGGAGCGGCGCGGCCTCGGTCGTGTATGACCCGGTTCATTTCCTCGCCCGTGGTGAAGGCCCCGTTCTCGATGTCGCTCTGGGCTTGCCGAACTCGACCGATCGCCTCGGGGTCGCTCAGAAGCTCCAGCGTGGCCTCAAGCGACGCCAGGTCGTCGGCAGAGATCAGGATGACGTACGAGCGGC
>JANMRJ010000995.1:0-1136 GCA_031370985.1 Acidimicrobiales bacterium | reverse complement strand
CGAGAGCAGGATGATGAAGACCGCCACCGGGTGGCTGCAGGGGTTCAACGCCCAGGCCGCGGTGAACGCCAACCAGGTCGTGGTGGCCTGCGCGGTCACCCAGGACCGCAACGACATCGCCCAGCTTGTCCCGATGATGGCCGCGGTCGCCGCCAACGCCGCCGCCGTGGGCATCGAGGGCGGGCTCGGCACCATCCTGGCCGACGCGGGCTACTGGTCGGAGGCCAATGCCACGGCTCCCGGCCCCGATCGCCTCATCGCCACCTCAAAGGACTGGAAGCAACGCCGGGCGGCACGGGAGATGGGCACCACCACCGGGGCGGCCCCCGAGGGGGCCAGCACGCTCGAGGCCATGGAGCACCGCCTGCGCACCGCGGAGGGCGCCGCGGCCTACGGGCAGCGCTCCTGCACCGTTGAGCCGGTCTTCGGCCAGGCCAAGGAGAACCGTGGCGTCCGCCGCTTCATGCGCAGGGGGCTCGCCGCGGCCGAGAGCGAGTGGGCGCTGGTGTGCGCGACCGGCAACATCCTGAAGCTCTTTGGCCACGCCCAGGGACGGAGCCTCGCCGCCACGATCTCGCCGGCGACGTAGTCCCGCCAAGGTTCGTTCGGGCCGCTCCACTGGCCCTCCCAACGCTGTTGAGGCCAAGGCGACATCCACGTCGAGATCGCCCTCACGTCCGGGCGATGTCCCCCCAACCATCGCTGGCCGGCCCACTTCGACGAATCCCATACCCCTTGCGCAGGACCACCCTTTGAGACTCAGGGTCGACTCCAGGCATCGCTTTATATGAGCTAACCGCCTACCCAGCCCGACCAGCCGGCACGCCCCGGAGCCCGACCCTGGCCGAATTCGCTACAGCCTGCAAGTCGCTGCCAAGGCCACCGACCTGATCATCAAGGACGCCGCCGCGAGCTGAACCCAGGGGTTAATCCTGAACCAGGCGCAGGGCCGGTGAGTTGGGTGTGGGAACCCTGGTATCACCGGGCTTCTGGGAGGCTTCTGGGTGGGCGCGGCCGGAGCGCAGGGACCGGTTCAAGTGAACGGGCGAGTCCCGCAGGTTGGGCTGGTCTATGCCCTTTGGGCGCGGCGGAGCCGGTCGAGTTCGATGGCGGTGTCGATCCATTCGTCGATGAGG
>JANMRJ010001002.1:0-4211 GCA_031370985.1 Acidimicrobiales bacterium | reverse complement strand
CCGTCCGGGCGCAGGAGGCGGGCGTCGACCGTCGACGAGGCTTGAGCGCCGCCGGCCACCGAGCGGCGGGCCTCGGCGGCAGCGTCGCAGTCGTCGGGATGGGTGAGCTCGGCGAGGGTGAGGGCGCGCAGCTGGTCGCGCCGGTACCCGGTCAGCCGGCACAGCGCAGGGTTGGCGTAGATGAAGACATCGCCGGCGCCGACCAGGGCCAGGGGCAGGGGCGCGTGCTCGAAGGCGCTCCGGAACCAGGCGTCCGGCGGGACCGCCGGCGCGGGTTCAGGGGTCACAGCTAGCTGGACAGCTCGAAGGCCCCGCCCCCGCCGCCACCCCTGACGATGTCCTGGAGCTCGGCGGAGGTGAGGGTCTCCTTCAGCACCAGCGCCTCAGCGATGGTACGCAGGTCACCGCTGTTGTCGCCCAGGATGGTGCGGGCGGCCTGCTCGGCCTTCTCGAGCAGCTCCCGGACCTCTTTCCCGCCTTCCCCGTCGTCGTTGCCGCGGGTGCCCTCGTCCTTGCGGCCGGCCAGCTCGAAACGGCCGGTCATCGCCAAGCGCTCGACCATCCGCCGGGCCAGGCCGGCGGCGTGCTCGAGGTCGTCCTCGGCCCGGGTGCTGGGCTGGCCGAACACTTGCATTTCGGCCGCCCGCCCGCCCATGAGGACGATCAGCTGGGCCATGAGTTCGCGCTTGGTCAGCACCTCACGGTCATCCGCGGTGGACCACGGCGAGCGCCCGAAGGCGGCCCCCCGGTTCACGATCGACACCCGCGACGGCGGCTGGACGCCCCGGAGGAGCACCGAGAGGAGGGCGTGGCCAGCCTCGTGCACGCCGACAAGCTCCTTCTCGTCGTCGGACATAAGGCGGGCGCTGCGGGTGCCGGCCAGCACCCGCGAGACGGCCTCGTCGACATCCTCGGGGGCAACCCGGTCGCGGTGGCGGCGGGCGGCCAGCAGGCAGGCCTCGTTGACGATGTTGGCCAGCTCGGCGGCGGTCAGGCCGGCGGTGTGGGATGCGACCTCGCCCCAGTCGATCCGACGAGACACCGGGCGGGTGTCGGCATGGAGACGGAGGATCTTCTCCCGGCCGCCACGGTCGGGACGGTCGACCTGGATGCGGCGGTCGAAGCGGCCGGGGCGCAGGAGGGCGCTGTCGATCAGCTCGGGGCGGTTGGTGGCGCCGATGATCATCACGCCGGCGGAGCCGCCGAAGCCGTCGAGCTCGACCAGCAGCTGGTTGAGAGTGTGGTCGAACTCCCGCTCGCCGGTGGTATCCGCGCTGCGGTGGCGACCGATGGCGTCGAGCTCGTCGATGAAGATGATGCAGGGCGCTGAGCCCTTGGCCGCCTCGAACAGTTGACGAACGCGGGCGGCACCGAGGCCGACGAACTTCTCCACGAAGCTCGTTGCCGACACGAAGTAGAACGGGACGCCCGTCTCACCGGCCAGAGCCCTCGCCAGCAGGGTCTTGCCGCAGCCCGGCATGCCGTAGAGCAGGACGCCTTTGGGCATGCGGGCACCGAGCCGCTCGAAGCGCTGGGGGTCGCGCAGGTAGTCGACGACCTCCCGCAGCTCGGAGATGGCCTCCTCGAGGCCGGCGACATCGGCGAAGGTCACCGACTCCATCCGCGACTTGGGGTCGTTGCGGTCGACCTGCTCAACCTTGAAGGCGGTCTCACCCCCACCGCCGGCGGCGGCCACCGCCCTTCCGCCGCGCCCGTCTTTGCGTCGGCCGGAGAACCGGCCCCCCGGTCGAGTCATTCGAAGCGTCACGATAGCCGTCCCGATGATAAGGAATGAGAATACGATCACTTCCGGTCGCATCAGGAGGGAGAGGCGCACTGGTGACCTTCCAAAGCGGTTCCTCGAAGTTTTCCGTCAGGACCGTTGCGGCGGCGAAGCCCTACAGGATCGCGCATGGAGTCGCGCAGTGGAGTTGGCATCGCCACTAGTCCATTCGGCCTACCGGCCCAGGAACTGAAGCCCGACCTTGACCGGCGTGGCGCGAGACTACGAGCATGCCCGCGGCGCCGCTCGCCGCCCCGCCCTCGGGGCTGCTCCTCTTCATCCGCTACGCCTTCATGCCCAACCACCTGGGCTACTGCGGCGGCAACGAGAACGAGATCCTGCTCGAGCACGCAGTGGAGCGCCGGCCCGACCCCCGGCTGGCGCCCCTGCTGGTGAGGTTCACCGGTGCGGTCCCCTACCTGCGGACGATCGCAGCGGCGAACGGGATCGGCGACCCCTTCGACCACCGCGTGGTCGAGGCCTACTGGCTGGGCAACGAGCTGCTCGACGTGGTCGAGGCCGGCGACCTCTACCGATCGCTTGATGAGCGCTTCGGCAAGCACCTGCCGGCCAAGGTGCGCGCCCAGGTGCTCCGCAAGCCGCCCGCCGGCGCCAAACCGTTCCACCTCTTCCACGTGCTCGATGTCTACCGCCACCTGGAGTCCGACTCGGTCGGCATGGCCGCCATGGAGAGCTGCCGGATCAGCTGGGGCCACGTCCGCGAGGTCGACGGTGCCAGTGTCCTCGTAGATCGCCAGCCGCTGGTGATGACCGACGGCAGGCTGGCCCTGGGCGAGGCCCGGGCCGAGCGGGTACTGAGGGCGTTCGAGGGCCGTGGGTTCGCCGACGACCTGGCCGCCGGCGACTGGGTGTCGATCCACTGGGGCTGGATCTGCGAGACCCTCGACGCCCGCCGGCTGACCAACGTGCGCACGCCCTGCGCAACCCCCCTGGCGCTGGCAAACCAGACGATCTGACGACCATTCCGTACGAGGACAGAGATGGGAACGACGGCACCGCCCCGCTCGCTCCCACCGTTACCACAACTAGCGGACAACTAGCGGGGCTTCGCCCCAGCCCGACGAGGCGCTGTAGTGGCACTTCCACGTCGGCGGGGTTTGGAGCCGGGTGCGGTAAGGCGAGTTGGGTGCGGTGAGGCGAGTCGGTTCGTCCGGGCATCTCCACCAGCTCCCAACGCCTCGCACCGGACGGGGCGACCTCCACGTCGGGATCACCCATGCTCCCGGCCGTCTCGCCACTGTCGCTGGGCCGCCTCAGTCCAACGATTGTGCATACCCGATTGTGAAGGATCACCTTTGCGACTCAGGGTTGACTCCGGGAATCACTTCATATGTGCTAACCGATCACCCGTTCCAGGTCGTTCCAGGTCGTTCCAGGCCGTTCCAGGCCGTTCCAGGCCAGCCGGCATGTCCCAAACCCGACCCCGGCCGAATTCGCTACAGCCTGCAAGTACGACCGATGCGTGTGGCCCTCGGCGACCAGTGGTCGCCTCCGACGATACTGGATTTCCAGTCGCGAACAGACTGAGCCCTCCCCCCCGGCGGGAGGGCTCAGAAGTTAGGTCGGGACCGAGAGTCGGGTTAGGGAGTACCCTCCTGGAGTCCCGAAGTGCAAGTGGTGCGGCTAGTTTTTCGACGGCGCCGTTGGCGGAGGGAATAGGGACTGGTCTGGACCCTGTTCGCCAGCGTTCGCTTTCGCTACCCGGGCTTGCGAATCAGCCATTTCCTCGGGTGTCGGGTCGCGGTCCACGCACTTCTTGTCTTTCGCCGGCATGGGGTCCGGGTCGCTGGACACCTCGCCCATGGCTCCGCTGGTCCCCTGGTACACCCTCAGGGTGGTCTTGAGGTAATGGAACTTGCATCCGTCCCACACGGCGGTGGTGTGCCGGTCCGGTCGCCCGGGGCGCTTCACCTCCTTGGCCTTCCCGTCCTGGATTTCGTCCCACAGGACGGACTGGCCATGCTTGGGCTTGGACTTGTCTTCGTCGGTTGCTCCAGCGGAGGTGGCGGCGAGTGCAATGGCACCCGCCAGCACGAGCGGGAGGACGACCTTGGTGGCAATGCTTCGGATAGTCATGTCGTCTCCTTAGGGGCAGTGGCAGTGGTTGGTGGCAGGACGTACCGGGTTCCCCATCCAGCCGTGACCCGGGTAGAGCGCGTAGCTCCACTCGTCGATGGAGACGTAGACGAACGACCCTCCGTTGTTGCACCAGTTCCCGATGTCCCACCCGTAGAACTTCTCCCAGCTATTCACATTGGTCGGGCTGTAATTGTAGCCTTCACCGAAGCAGTAGGTGCCCGGTGCTTCCCATGGCCACGTCTTGTAATACTGCTGGTACTGCGCGAATTGAACCGGAGCCCCACAGGAGGATTGCCCAACGAGGTGCCAAGCGTGCTCGTGCTTCACG
>JANMRJ010000983.1:0-1123 GCA_031370985.1 Acidimicrobiales bacterium | reverse complement strand
GCCAGATTCCGCTGGTCCAAGACCTGGATCATGCACGACACCGCCCGACAGAAGGCGAACTGCTCGCCCTGCGTCATTTCGGGAAGCGCCTTACGCTGCCGATCAGTTCCGACAAGCACCCCGCTCCCATTTAGAGATGCTCGCCTATGCACGAGCGAGTGCCGTACCTCCTCGAGCCCGGTGTAAGAAGCTGTTCCCAAAGTTTCCGCAGGCAGAGGCCCAAATTGCCGCGTCTCGGGTGGGCGGAGGCGATAGAGTCTAATTATCGAATCGAACCCGGTTTCAAAGAGCCAAACTTGGCGTACAACCCATGGCGATATGTCAGACGAGGAGTGGGAGCTCATCGCCGATCTCGTGGCGCCGTACTCCGGGAACGGACGGATGGGCCGACCGGTGAAGAACAACAGGCGGGACATCGTCAACGCCATCTTCTACGTCGCCGCTACAGGGTGCCAGTGGCGAGCACTCCCAGCCTGCTACCCGAACTGGAACACCGTTCACCGTTACCACCTGACCTGGTCCCGCAACGGCAGATGGGAGGCTATTGCCGCTCGTCTCGCTGGGCAGGTACGCGTGCAGGAAGGCAGAAACCCGGAGCCGTCTGCTGGGATAGTCGATGCCCGAAGCGTGCGGGGCGCCCCGACGGTCACCAGCCCCACCAGGGGGTACGACGCCGGGAAGAAGATCTCGGGGCGAAAAACCTTCGGCGTGGTTGACACCCTCGGCCTGCTCATCGCCGTCGTCGTGGTCGCCGCATCCACATCGGACAACGCCGGCGGGATCGACGTTGTGGACCGGGCCAGACTGCGTTCCTCAGGGGTAAAGAAGATCTGGTGCGACGGCGGGTTCAAGGTGACGTTCGTCCGTCACTGCCGCGAGCGCCACATCGCCGTCGAGGTGGTCAACAAGATCCACCCGGGCCGCTTCGATGTCCTTCCACGCCGATGGGTTGTCGAACGGACATGGTCGTGGCTGATGTGCAATCGCCGCCTCCAAGTCGACTATGAGCGCGATCCCCGCGTCACGGAAGGCTTCGTATGGGCCGCCCACAGCAGGCTCCTGCTCCGCCGCTTGACCGAGCCGGCGCCTGGGTGATCGCGCTGGGAAAACTTTCGCGACAGCC